>JAAUUR010000493.1 GCA_012031045.1 Leptolyngbyaceae cyanobacterium SM2_5_2 | reverse complement strand
TAATCGGAGTCTGCTCTGAATAATAGCCCCAAATCCCAAGTTGCCAATATAGCTTGTTGCCTTTATCAAGCGAGTTGAAAAAAATATTTTTAGTCTTATCCCAATCTTGGGCTTCGTAGCAGTGATCGAACGCCTCCAGGTAGCCGCGCACGGTTTCTAGATTGGGGGCATCAGGAGCGGGTTGGTACGCTGTGAGCCAGAGGTGGGCGGCTTGCTGTTCGGCGGCTTCCCAGGTATGGGGGTCGGCTTTGAGCAAAGCGTAGGCAACGGAGCGGATTAGGTTGTGCAGGTGTATGAGGAGAGTATGGTCAGCAGTGGGCGCATATTCAACAAAGCTGCGCTCTACTAGCGTATCAAAACCAATTGTGGATCATTGTCGGTCAGCATCGCTTGCCAGAAAGCGACAGGCACAGGGCGACGGAAGACGGCACTGGCGCAGAGCATTTGGTGAGCGGATTCAGGAAGGCGTTGAATGGTTTGCTCCACCCGTTGACGCACCCGGCGACGGAAGAGGCGGCTGCGATCGAGCTTGGTGGCAGTAGCCGGAGCGGTGGTGGTGAATTCGGCTTCGTAGTAGTGCCAGTATTGGCGGATGTTGCCCTGAAAGGGGCGTTGACGAATTTCCTCGGCAATCACCTGCAAAACCAGGGGATGCCCATCATAAAACGTGCCGATGCGTTCGAGTAGTTCCCCATCACCATCGGAGGGGGTTAAGCTTAGGTTTTGGAACAGGGTGCGCTGTTCGTGGAGGTTCAAACCTTCGAGAGGTTCGCAGTGCCAAAATTGGGGATAGCGAGAGGCGACAGCATCCAGGTCACCGGGGATGTCCTGACTCGTTAGAATCAATTGACTGGGGCAGTCCATACCCGCCAGAAATTTTTGCAGCAGATTGAGCCAGAGGGGATCGCAAAACTCGCTCCACCCCTCCTGTTCATTGCCTCGCAGCAATTGTTCCAGCGAGTCGATTTGCAACCGACAGGGCTGGCGGTTTAGTCGTTGGAGAATGTGCTCCACCAGATTAGCCGAGTCTTGCTGATCCGCCAGAGTGGGTTCTTCTCCCAGTTCCCGCAACAATGCCGAGCCACTGCTGGCAAAATCAGGCGTGAGACTGCGATCATCCAAGCTAAAACGACAGTAGGGTAGCGTCTCGGCTTCCGTTGCGTCCATTACGTTGGCAACGACCCGTTCTGCCAGAGCCGTTTTGCCAATTCCTGTCATGCCTGTAATTGCCAGTATCCGGCAACTGCTGCTGAGACAAGCGGTAAGGGTTGACGTTTCAGCGGTGCGCCCCGCAAAGGTAGCAGGGTTATAGGTAGAAAATTGGGGTGGCGGCACTGGCGATCTCGGCTGAGATAAAGCCAGAGTTTGCAGCGGTAGCGTGAACCAGAGAGAGTCCTTGAAGTGAGCCGCCTGGTTTGGGCTTGGATATCAGGAAAGTGGCTGAATACGGTAGAAACCGGAATTAAGAGTCCACCCAAGTCCGTTGAGCGGCTACGCGTGTCACTTACCACCCCGCACACCTGACCTGTTTCCCAGTTGAGTGCAGGGGAACCGCTGTGCCCCGGTCGCACCTGCCCTGCCTGGGCCTTAATCAGAGTGACTCCTTGCTCCTGCGCGTTGCCCTCGCACTGAATCGTGACCGATCCCCCGTCTGGGAAATCATCGGGATAGCCATATACGTATAACCGATCAAAGGGTTTGAAGGTTTCACTTAACAACACCCAGGGCGGTTGTTCGCCCTCTGGCAGTTCAATCTGCAACAGTGCCAAATCAACGGGCAGCGGTAAGATTTGCTCTACCTTTGCCGTTGCCCAGGCTTGCCCCCGCCACCACATCGGAATCACCTCATGCCCTTCTACCACATGGGCACAAGTGAGAATGCAATTGGGCGTGACCAAAAAGCCCGTGCCCCAATCTTTGGAATCAGCCGGGAAAAGCTTGACTGTGCATTGCTGAAGCAGACGATCGCGGGATGACGACATAGGCAAGTTGGGGTCGTTAAGAGGCAAGCTTGTCTAATTTTGGCTTATTTTCCCACTCCAGGGTAATTTCTAAATTGGCGGTACTGGTACCCCTCACAATGGCGGCCACTAAACTGCCCTGCTCAATTCCGATCGCCAGACCATATTTCACCGTGGCTTTGGTTGGCTTTGCCGCTTGAATTGGCGCTGCGATGACTTGGGAAATTTTGGCGATCGCTTTACCCACAGAGTCAAATGGCAAAGTGCCCGCTTTTACTTTCTCTCGTCCGGTTTCAATCACTTCAACTTGAGCAATCACACCATCACCCAAGTCTACTGGAATCAATTCAGTCGGCAAATCTGCATTTGGCATAGAGTGCTTATTTGTAGGCTGCTCATCATTTTAGCTTCACAGTCAGCTTGTCCAAAGGAGCAGTTCGCTACAGGCTGATGAAGTTGGCTGAAGCAACATAACGTTCCCCTTCAGCGGCGGCAGATAACCTTTGCCTCACCACCGAGATCTCTAAACCGTCCGCTGCAAGGGGGTTGTGTACGCCCAGCATGGGCGTGAACTCATGGGGTGCAAGTCCCCTGTCGGAGAACCAGCGTCCAAATGCTCGAAAGTTATAGGAGCCGAGCGACGACAACGACTAGCTTAAGGCAAGGGCGTTTCCGCGAGGAAGGGTCTGAAGGAAGCCAGCGGCAAAACTGCGAGCCGACGGACAGAAACGTCATAGAAGGCCTAGTCTCTGAGGCGAGTTGGCACAACACAACAAAGCCTTTAGGTTCAGGAGATAAGGTAAATGACGCGGTTGTGCAGGGAAAGTTCACGTTCTTATCTGGGGAGATCTGCCCCTTTGACAGTCTAGAGCGCGATGGGAGTCTGACTGAGGTCTGGCGGGAAACGGCCAGGAAGCCACAGAACCCTAAGGCAATCGAGACGGCCCGACGGTTGGCAACAACCGGCGAAGGGGGTAGAAGTCAGCCGAGGCCATAGTAGCCAAACGCCAGTCTGTAATGGGCCGGACAAGGTGAAGGGCCGAACCATGGAAAGCAGAGAGGAGCCACCGGGGCTCGTTCTGAGCGTTGAACCCGAACGGGGGAGCTATAGGAACGGCGCTTAATGGTGTAGCCAACTCTGGGGGTCAAAAGCCGAGAGGGTTTTGATTTCTAAAACTTTCTGAGGAACCGCCCTGTGCGGACCCGCTTGCAGGGTGGTGTGGGAGGGGGGATTCGTGAGGATTCTCCCTATCCCGATTGGGCGGCTAATTAAGAGAATTGCTTGTACTGTTTGTCAATAGGAGTTTGTGCCAACGTCTCTGAAGGCAACTCCTCGAACT
>JAAUUR010000039.1 GCA_012031045.1 Leptolyngbyaceae cyanobacterium SM2_5_2 | reverse complement strand
AGGGAATGGCCTAGCTAGATCAGCCCCCCAGCCTGGGGATCCGGCGTTTATTGGCCCGGTGCCCCCAGCCAATTGGCCGCAGGAGGCCACTGAAACCCCGGCTTCTCCTCGGATCAGTAACGCCAGTGCCTTGCTTGCTGAGGTGCCCACCGATCTCAAACCCTACGTGCAAGATTGGCTGGCCCTGGGGCTGATGGAAAAAACCGCCGCAGAACGCGATGCAGCGTTGGCAGAGGTGCCGTTTAAGCCTAACCAGCCGATTACGCGCAGTGCCTATGCCCACTGGCTGCTTACGGTTAACAACGAATTCTATGCTGATCAATCCACCCAGCGGATTCGCCCCGGTGTGACCAGCAGCAAACCGGCCTTTCAGGATGTGCCGACCACCCATCCCTATTTCCCGGCCATTCAAGGGCTGACCGAAGCCGGAATTATCCCTAGCGCCTTAACCGGCAATTCTACCGCCGTCACCTTCCGCCCTAACGACCCCCTCACTCGCGAAAACCTGGTGCTGTGGAAGGTGCCCCTGGACACTCGCACGACGCTTCCGACAGCGACGGTAGAGGCGGTGAAGGGCACCTGGGGCTTCCAGGATGCCGCCCAAATTGAACCTCTGGCCCTGCGCGCGGTGCTGGCTGATCATCAAACTGGGGATTTTGCCAATATCCTGCGGGCCTTTGGCTACACAACCCTGTTTCAGCCCAAGAAGACAGTTTCCCAAGCTGAGGCGGCGGCGGCCCTGTGGCGGTTTGGCACCCAAACCTGAAGGGGTTTCGGACGGCGGATGTCTTGCACGATCGACAACCCTCGGACGCCAACACTCCAGACTCAGCTTCACCACCGCCAGACTAGGGCCGTTTATACCAGCGAGGCTATCATTCCCACCGGGGCCAGCAGCCCAGCTCCCACCATGACAGCGGCTGGCATAGGTTGGCCAGTCTGCACTTCAGTGTTTCTACAGGTCAGTGTCTCTACAGAGCACCCAGGTTGGCCAGGCCAAGAATGACTCCGGCACCGATCAGGTGGCCGAAGCTAGTCGTACCCAGCAGCGCTGGTAGCCCCATCCCGCCAAAGAGATTATCCGAGGGCAGCGCCGGTGGAGCACTGGGATACTTGATCGTATACTTACCAATTGCAATCGCTAAAACGTTGCACAGAATCATCACCACGGCCACCTTGGGGCTCCAGGTTAGGGTAGTGGGAACCGTTGCCAAAACAGGTAAGAATGCCAAAGTACAACCTCCAAAACACAACCTTGTTGAGATGACGGCGATCGCCCTGGGGTTTGGAAGTCCCGCTTGTTGTGGCCACTGTGGCCACAAACAATACCCAATCAGGGGGAGTGCCCGCTAGGCTTACTTTTTCATGAGCCCGTAGATTTCGGCTGAGGGCTGTTGCAAGAATTTACAATCTGAGAGAGGTTAACTTTCAACGCTATGGAACGAGCACTGATCTGGTTGCCGTTGCTGGCCACCTTTATGGGGCTGGCCTGGGCTGGCTGGAATGAATATCAAAAAGTGCAGGCTCTACAGCTTGGGCTGCCCAATTCGAGCGCAGTAAGTACGATATTCGGCTGTTTTAGGGCAGCAGGGAGCCGTGCTGACCTGGGGCCGTCCCACCCGCCAGGGGCCGGTGGAGTTGGCCAGTCTCTCCCTGGAGGAGATTGACAGGATTGATATTCAGCTCAAGGGGCAACCCATCGAGCCGGATACCGCCGTCAAACAGGGACAGCCCATCGACCTGGTATTCACCTCTAGGCAGGGTGAACAGTTTCGGGTGCCCTTTATTGAATGGCCGATGGCCAACCAGTGGAAAAAAGCCTTGCAGGAATCGCTACAGGCGCTAAAATCGGCATCATCTTAACGCTTGGGGCATACCTGCCACTGTACAGGGCAGGTTGAGGATTGGTTATGACAGAGGTTTCTCCCGTTTCTCGCGACCAGCTTCGCTCTCGCCGCCAGTCGCTGCGGCGGCGGCGGCGGCTACACATTGGGCAGTCACTATGGCGCTTTTTAGCCTTATCAGGGCTAACGGCGGCTATTTTCTGGGGCACCACCCGTCCGATCTGGCTGATTCACAGCCCAGCTCAAATCAAAATCACAGGTAATCAATTGCTCAGCGAAACGGCCCTACAAAGTTTGATGCCGTTGGACTATCCCCAATCTCTACTAGAGGTGCAGCCGGAATTGCTGGCCCAGCAGTTGCGGCAGCGGGCTCCCATTGTCAGGGCTGAGGTAACCCGACAGTTTCTGCCGCCGCGCCTAAATGTGCAGGTGCAGGAGCGGGTGCCGGTTGCCGTGGTGCTGTCCCCTGGGGCCGAAAACAGCTCTGATCACACCCCGTTGCAGGCCGGCCTGATTGATGCCGAGGGAGCCTGGATGCCGATATCAAGCTTCTGGCTAACGGAGGCTTCTGCCAATTTGCCGGCCTTGCGGCTGCGGGGGCTGCAACCGCAGTATCAGCGCTACTGGCCCCAGCTCTACAACACCATTCGCACTAGCCCCGTGGCAATCCGAGAAATTGATTGGCACGATCCCAGTAATCTCATCCTGCACACCGATTTGGGGGTGGTGTACCTGGGGCCTTACACACCGGATTTGGAGCAGCAACTAGCCACCCTAGACCAAATGCGGAATCTGCCCAATCAGTTGGCGGGCTCTAAGGTCACCCATATTGATTTAAGTAATCCTGATAATCCTTCTGTGGCCATTACCAACCCGCCACCTCAATCATCTAATTCTGATGACAATTAGCCATCAGCCGCTAAACTGCCCCTACCCCCTCTGGCCCAGGCACCCTTGACCCTGGACAGGTTCGTTAAGGGTCTGCCCTTGCCAAACCCCGGACGCACGCCGTAAACCGGTCTTTCTTTGGCGGTTTCGCAGAGTGGGCTAAGATTTTTAGTTTTTTTCTTGAGTTTGGTTTTTTCTGAAGAAGTAATCTATAGTTGTCTAGAATTGGTGGGGCTTGTAAATTTAGCGATAGATGCTATCGTTCAATACCTACATTCGTATCTGTTTATGATTTTTGGATCTATGTGTTCTGGTGAATCCCCCGATAATGGCCTCAGCGCCGAGCCGACCCCACCGGCCCAAGCTGATTTTCATCTGTCGGCAGAACCTGGAACGCCTGCGGCTGCCGTGACTAACCCGTTTAGCCTGACTGGATCCAATCACACTCAACCCCACGAAGCTATAGCTATGCCCGGAGATACGCTAAACCATAACAGCTCAGCGCCCAGCAGCGTTGCCCGTATCAAGGTGATTGGGGTCGGCGGAGGCGGCTGTAATGCTGTCAATCGCATGATTAGTAGCGGGCTGGCAGGCATCGAGTTTTGGTCGGTCAATACTGACGCCCAGGCCCTCGACAATACAGCCGTTTCTAATACGCTACACATTGGCCAAAAACTCACCCGTGGCCTGGGCGCTGGGGGCAACCCGGCGATTGGGCAAAAGGCGGCGGAAGAGTCGCGAGAGGAAATTGCCGCCGCCCTGGGGGAGGCTGATCTAGTGTTTATTACCGCCGGTATGGGTGGTGGTACCGGCACTGGTGCGGCCCCAATTGTGGCGGAGGTGGCTAAGGAAGCCGGTGCCCTCACCGTTGGTGTAGTGACTCGCCCCTTTACCTTTGAGGGTCGTCGTCGCATGAACCAGGCTGACGAGGGCATTGCCGCTCTCCAGGGCCGGGTCGATACCTTAATTGTGATTCCCAATGACAAGCTGCTCTCGGTGATTTCTGAGCAAACCCCTGTGCAAGAAGCCTTCCGCACAGCGGACGACATTCTGCGCCAGGGGGTACAGGGGATTTCTGATATCATCACCATTCCCGGCCTGGTCAATGTGGACTTTGCCGACGTTCGGGCGGTGATGGCCGATGCTGGAACAGCGTTGATGGGCATTGGGGTTGGGTCTGGCAAGTCGCGGGCGCGGGAGGCTGCGATCTCCGCCATTTCTTCGCCGCTGCTAGAAGCCTCTATCGACGGGGCATCGGGGGCTGTGTTTAACGTCACGGGTGGTAGCGACCTCACCCTTCACGAAGTCAATGCTGCCGCCGAAATCATCTATGAAGGGGTAGACCCCAACGCCAACATCATCTTTGGAGCCGTCATTGACGAGCGCATGCAGGGTGAAGTGAGAATTACCGTCATTGCCACGGGCTTCAATACTCGTACGGGTTCCCAGATGGAGCTAGAGACGGTCAGAGTTACCCCCTTTAAGCGGTCTTTGTCTGCCCCTACACCCCCTGCGGCGGGGGAGAGCGGCAGTGGTTCTGGTGGGTTAGGCGTGGGGCTGGATATCCCAGAATTTTTGCAGCGCCGCCGCCCCAATAATCGTTAGCTATGACCACGGCACCTTTCTGGCCGGTGGCCTTGACCATTGCCGGTTCCGACAGCGGCGGTGGGGCGGGCATTCAGGCTGACCTCCGCACCTTTGCCTTCCATCGCGTCCACGGCACCAGCGCCCTCACCTGTGTTACGGCCCAAAACACGTTGGGCGTTAGCCGGGTGGATTCCCTCCCCCCAGAGGCCGTTGTGGCGCAAATGGAGGCTGTTTTTAGCGATATCCCAGTGCAGGGCATCAAAACCGGGATGTTGCTGAATCAGAGCATTATTCAGGCAGTGGCTGAGGCTCTTCGTGTCGGTTCCCGGGCCATCTCCCTGGTGGTGGATCCAGTGATGGTATCTCGCGCTGGTGCCCAGTTAATTGACGACACGGCCATCGCTACCCTCATCCGCACTCTGATTCCCCAGGCCGATATCGTCACCCCCAACCGCTACGAAGCGGAGCTATTAAGTGGCCTGCCGATCACTACCCTGGCCGATATGGAAGCCGCGGCCCGCAAAATTCATGCCCTCGGCCCAAGGGCCGTTTTGGTCAAGGGGGGTGGCATGGCTGGCTCCCTCAAGGGTACCGATGTCTGGTTTGACGGTAGCAACGTTCAGGTATTGGTGACGGAGCAAGTAGACACGCCCCACACCCACGGCACTGGCTGTACCCTATCGGCGGCGATCTCCGCTAACCTGGCGCTGGGCCATCCTCCCCTGGAGGCCGTTAACCAGGCCAAAGCCTACGTAACCACGGCCCTCCACCATGCTCTGGCCATTGGTCAGGGCCAGGGGCCGGTAGGTCACTTTTTCCCTATTCTTGAACTTGAAGCTTAGGCGCGGCCTGGGCTGTAGTCGGTCAGCGGGCTGACGGACCCACCAGGGGCTGAACTCGCCCTCAACCCCGGCACCATCCCTTGACAGCCTACTCAGCGGATCCACCTATGGTGCTGTGTATTTGTTACCAAGGATCCATCCATTCCGACCGTTATCCCTTACTGTGGTAATCAATGGGTTCATCGGCGCTGGTAAGGCGCTTGCTCGGATTGGATATTTCATAGAGTTACGCTTCTATGCCCAACGCACACCGACTCTGGCAGGACAACAACGGCTACAAGTCCTTTGAGATGCCCGGAGCCAAACCTCACTACAACCCAGATCGCCCTGGCCAGGTAGAACACATTGCCCTGGATTTGCAGTTGGATTTGCAAAATCAAATCTGCGCTGGGGTCTGCACCATTCGCCTCAATCCGGTGCGAGACGGCATTCAAACCCTGACGTTGGATGCCGTTAGCCAACGGATTGAACGGGTGCAGGCCAATGGCATCGAGCAACGGTTTGACTACGATGGCGAACAGCTCCAGCTTCAGCTTCAGCCCTCTACGGTGGCCGGGCAACCCATACCTGACCAGGCCCTACCGCCCTTGGAGCAGCCTCAGCGTGGCCTCTACTTCATCGGCCCCGATGCCCACTATCCCAATAAGCCCGTGCAGGTGTGGACCCAGGGCGAAGACGAGGATTCCCGCTTTTGGTTTCCCTGCTTTGACTATCCTGGGCAGCTGTCTAGTTCTGAAATTCGGGTGCGGGTGCCCGCCCAGTACCAGGTGGTCTCTAACGGCGAGCTGATTGAAACTCTGGTAGACGGCGATCACAAAATCTACCACTGGCGGCAAACCCAGGTGCATCCCACCTACCTGATGGCCCTGGCGGTGGGGGAGTTTGATGTCATCCAAGACCAGTGGCAGGATATCCCCGTTACCTACTATGTGCAGAAGGGTCGCCAGGCGCAGGGGCAGATCACCATGGGCAAAACGCCAAGGATGATCGAGTTTCTCAGCGATCGCTACGGCTACCGCTACGCCTTCCCTAAGTACGCCCAGGTGTGTGCCGCCGACTTTATCTTTGGCGGCATGGAAAACACCTCGATCACCATTCTCACCGACCGCTGCCTGCTGGATGAACGGGCGGCCCTGGATAACCGCAATTCTGAGTCCCTGGTGGTGCATGAGCTGGCCCACCAGTGGTTTGGAGATTTGCTGGTGATTAACCACTGGAGCCACGCCTGGGTGAAAGAGGGCATGGCCACCTACTCCGAGGTGCTGTGGACAGAGCAGGAATACGGGGCGGATGAAGCCGCCTACTACCGCCTGGAGGAAGCCCGCAGCTATTTTCTGAGGACAAAGGCCGTTATCGCCGCCCGATGGTCACCCACATCTACCGGGAGGCGATCGAGCTTTACGACAGCCACATCTACGAAAAGGGCGCCTGCGTGTACCACATGGTTCGCGCCGAACTTGGGGATGCATTATTCTGGCGGGCGATTCAAACCTTTGTGCAGGACAATGCCCACCGCACCGTAGAAACCATTGACCTGCTGCGGGCCATCGACAAAGCCACCGGACGCAACCTGCGCCCTCTGTTTGACCAGTATGTGCTGCGTGGCGGCACCCCGACTACAAAGTGGCCTATAGCTGGGATAGCGATAGCCACCTGGCCAAGCTTACCGTTACCCAAACCCAGGCCAAGGATGGCGACACCAGCAGCAGCAGCGGCCTGTTTGACCTCCGCATTCCCATCGGCTTTGGGTACGTCAGCCAGGGCGATGCGCCCCAGGTACACGTTCAGTCCTTCACGGTGCGGCTGCATGAGCGGGAACAGGCGCTCTTCTTCCCGCTGGAGGAAAAGCCAGATTTCATCAGCCTTGATCAGGGCAACCACTACCTCAAAACCGTAACGCTGGACTACCCCGTGGCCGAGCTCAAGGCCCAACTTCAGCACGACCCCGACCCTCTCTCCCGGATTGAGGCCGCCATTGCCCTGGCTAAAAAGGGCAATCTGGAAGCGGTCAACGCCCTGGCCACGGCGCTCACCAAGGATCCCTTCTGGGGAGTGCGGGCGGAGGTGGCTGAGCAGCTGGCCTCGGTCAAGCTCGATCAAGCCATCAATGCCCTGCTGACCGGCTTGCAGGATCCTGAAGCCCGCGTTCGCCGCGCCGTAGTGGAGGGGCTGGGAGAGATTAAAACCCTGGCCAGTTACAAGGCTCTGAGGGCGATCGCGAAGCAGGGTGATCCCAGCTACTACGTGGAAGCAGGGGCCATTCGCGCCCTGGGCCGGGTAGGCACCGCCGACCTGAACGGCAAGTCTAAAACCCAAAAGACCCTGAAACTGCTGGCCAGCATTCTCCAGGAGCGTCAGGGCTGGAATGAAACGGTGCGCTCTGGCGCTATTGGGGCGCTAAGCCAGTTCAAATCCTCCCAGGAGGCGCTGGAACTGGTACTCACCTATACGGAGCTAGGCACACCCCAGGCCCTGCGCCTGGCGGCCATTCGTGCCCTCGGCCCCATCTCTAAGGGCCAGAATAAGGTCAATGTGGAGCGTATTTTAGATCGGTTAGACGGCCTGGCTGGCGAAACTTTTTCCTGACCCAGGTGGCCGTTGTCACGGCGCTGGGGGGTATAGAGGCCCCGCGCGCGATCGCCATTCTGCAAACCCTGGCTGACCATACCCCCGATGGCCGGGTACGCCGCCGTGCTCAGGAGGCGATCCGCCAGGTGCAGCGGGCCATTGGCAACGATCAGGCCGTGGAAAAACTGCAGCAGGATATCGATGACCTCAAGAAAGCTAACCAGGAACTCAAAAGCCGGTTGGAAAACCTGGAAGCTAAGACGAAGTAGTTCTGGGGCGTTGTGGTGGGGTATTGGGGTTAGGCAGGGGAGTTTGTGGGGGAGGGAAATTTAGGAATTAGGAGTTAGGAGTTAGGAGCCAGGAGTGCTTCTGGGAATAGCGCCTAACGCCCACCAAAGGTCTCCGCCAAAAACGGAATAATCTCGCTCCACGCCTGATCCGTTGCTACCGGATCGTACCGGTAGCCATCATCCCGCATGAAGGTGTGGTTGGCATTGTAAAGCAGGGTTTTGTGCGGCACCCCGGCGGCATCCAGGGTTTTGAGAATGGTATCGCGTCCCTCCGGCGGCACATGGGGGTCTTGGCTGCCAAACACAGTCAGCACCCGCGCTGAAAGCCTGTTGAGGCGTTCCAGGGTATCGGCCACCCCCCGCCCCAGTTTGCCGCTGTGGATGCCGGTTGGGTAGCAGCACACTGCCCCCCTTACCCCCAGGTTTAAGGCCGCCCGCAGCGCCAGATGACCGCCAATGCAAAAGCCAAAGGTACCCAACTGCCCCGGCGCTACGCTATCCGCTGTACTGAGCCACTCCAGAGCCGCCCTGGCATCCGCGTCGTAGTGAGCCACCTCAGTACGGCGGGCATTGTCATTACCTCGCAGCCGCCCCAACTCGTCTGGCTCAATCACGGTGCCGATGGGCTCCAGGCGGTGAAAGATCTCTGGCGCCGCCACAACATAGCCATACCCGGCTAGGCGATCAGCGACACGGGTGATCGGCCCGCCGAGTTGATAAATATCCGAGTAATACAACAGACCGGGGTATGGCCCTCCGGTGTCTGGTTCCACCACATACAGCCGCATCAGGCTGTCATCCACAGTTAAACCCAGATTACGACGCTTAACCTGCACAGGGGTTCTCCTTTGAGGATTTTCAGGCAGCTTAGGAGAGATACCTTGGTTTTGTCTGTCACCCACCCGACAGTTGTTTGGGTTATGCCAGTGAGCTGAACGCCTTCAACTGAGCGAGTAAAACTAACGCTCACCCCCAGGCCGCTCACCCTTTACCTTTCGTACCTAACGCGGTTGTTTCTGGCGTCAGGCTCTGTAAAAAAATCTCCCGTAGTCGCCGTTTAGCCCGCGAAGCTCGCTGACGCAGGGTAGTTTCGCTGACGGCGGGTTCTCCCTGGCTGATTAGCCAATCGCGGATATCCCCCCAGGACCAGTCACGAAAGGTTTTGAGGGTAAGCAGACGGGCACTGGTGGGGTCTTCTTGCTGCAACTTGGCCAGGGCTTGATAGAGCAGCTTCAGCTCCTCAGCCAGAATTTGCTGCTGCATCAGGTTGATGCGCTCGTCCAGCACGATAGCCTCAAGGATGTGGGGCTCGGTGGCCCCATCGCGATCCTTCCGCTTCCGCTCGGAAATAATGTAGAAGGCCGTTGAGCGCAGCCAGGCGTGGGCATTGGTGATGGTTTCTCCGGTTTGCAATTTTTGTTTGCCGCGCAAATAAGCCTCATGGAGAATTTCAAAGGGCTCAATCTGGCTAGCCAGGCGATACTGTCTGAGCATCCGCTGAATGGCGCTCAGAATGGAATAAGCCTGGGGATTTTCGTGGCTTAAAATCTCAGTCAGAGCCTGATCAAAAACATCAAGGCTAGCGGACGAGTTGAACCATGGGAACTCCGGGTAGCTGCTGACACCGTTAAGCTGGCACATGGGCTGGTTAGGCATTGGGTTGCAGGTTAACTACAAGGTTAGTGGTAAAAACTGCCCCTTTGTGACTAACCACACCATCACCAACGGCCATTTCGGATGCCGCCATAGATAAAAATTTTTATTACGCAAATCCCTAGAGATCCGTAGATTGCTTTGTCACAATGCTGGGGCTACTATCACTAATAGGTTAGCGTTGCAATAGCTTGAGCTAGAGCTATCTCCCGCCTAGACGAGGTTGCGTCTTGGGGAGAGCCTCTTAGCCAGGCCGCACGTTTGGGAAGGCCTGGGCTTTGGCTAGATTAGCCATTGAGTAGCCCTCAGGCAAGCCCAGCTTTAGGCTGTGTTTGTTTTTGTATCTTTGTACTGTCGAGTCCTCTGGGCCTTCCGTTGGCCACCCATTGGGTAGCCGTGCTGTACGCCTAGGGGCATTTGAGGAGAGGAATGAATGGATCACGCGCCCGCTTTCGATGCTGAGCCCCTGGCTATGGATCAACCCGCCACAGAGCCCCTCAGGCAACGCTCAGACCCCTATCAATCCATTATTTTGAATTACTGCACCCTGGCCCTTCAGCCAGAGTTGTCTGCAGCCGACGAAGCGGCCATGGGGGATATTCTGGCTCAGTCGGTAGACGACCCCCTACTGAGTTTTTGGCTTGATGAAGCCGATCACTGGATTGGGCACCGCCTGGGCCTAATGCCGGAGAGCACCCTCAAACAGCAGCAGGGAAAACTCCGGCGGCAGCTAGGCAAAACCTGGATTGATGCCTTTTTAGACGATCTCCAGCAACGCACTAAGGCGCTGCAAGCCTATCTCAAACGGGCGGGGTTTTATAGCGGCGCTATCGATGGCGTTATGGGGCCGCGTACCGTGCTGGCGGTAGAGTCGCTAAAGCAGCAAGAGCCTGAGGCCCTGTCTCTAGAAATGCTGATGGGCAACTTTAGCCACTAACAAAAGCCGCTAACGAATCTCCAACCGCCTCACCTCTTGTGAGCGTAAGGTAGCCCGATTGACCTAACGGCTATGGCAATGTCACCGCTTCAACTGACTTCCATCAGACGGCCCCTTTAGCCCAGCAAAGACGCTGGATCGGAAGTATCTACCCCAATAGGCTAGCCTAGCTTTCTCTAGGCTTCTACGGTGGTGCCTACTTCCAGCATTGGTTCAGGGGCTGGGTTAAGCTCTCCTAAAGCAGCACTCACCAGTCCTAAAAACAGAGGATGGGGCGCACTGGGGCGCGATTGAAACTCAGGGTGAAACTGGCTGGCAATAAAGAAGGGATGGCTGGGTAGTTCAATAATTTCCACCAGGCGCCCGTCTGGGGAAGCCCCACTGACGTTGTAGCCCGATTCTAGGAATAAATTGCGGTAGGCGTTGTTAAATTCGTAGCGATGGCGATGCCGTTCGTACACCACCTCCTCCTGGTAAAGACGGCTCGCTAGGGTATTGGGGGTAATGCGGCAGGGATAGAGCCCCAGGCGCATGGTGCCACCCAAATCAACGACATCCTGCTGTTCGGGCAGAAGGCTGATGACTGGGTTGGGGGTCTCCGGCTGAAACTCTGAACTGTCGGCATTCTCTAAGTGGGCCACATTGCGGCCCCACTCCACCACCGAACACTGCATCCCCAGGCAAAGGCCCAGAAAGGGAATGCCCCGTTCGCGCACGTACTGAATGGTTTGAATTTTGCCATTAATGCCACGGGTACCAAAGCCGCCGGGCACCACCACCCCATTCACCCCATTCAGGTAGGCTTCGGGATAACTGGTTTCAATATCTTCGGAATTGACCCAGCGAATATTGAGGGCCGCCTGGTGGGTAATGGCCGCATGGCGCAGCGCCTCTACTACCGACAGATAGGCATCATTCAGGCTGACGTACTTACCGACAATGGCAATCTCCAGGGGCCGACTGGAGCTAGATAGACCATGCACCAGGGCTTGCCAATTTTCCAACTGGGGATGACGCTGCTCCATCGCCAGAATTTTCAGGGTCTGATGGGCCAGTCCTTCCCGCTCCAGGTTGAGGGGTACCTCGTAGATGCTGTTGGCATCCATACAGGTGACGACGGCTTCGGCGGGCACATCACAGAACTCAGAGATTTTCTCCTTCATGGGCTGAGGTAAAGGGCACTCGCAGCGGCAGACTAGAATATCCGGCTGAATGCCAATCGAGCGCAGTTCCTTCACCGAGTGCTGGGTGGGCTTGGTCTTGAGTTCTCCCGCCGAGGCAATCCAGGGAATCAGCGTCACGTGCATATAGAGCACATCCTGCCGCCCCACATCCTTACGAAACTGGCGGATGGCTTCTAAAAACGGCAGCGACTCGATATCGCCCACCGTACCGCCAATTTCGGTAATCACCACATCGGGGTTAGTGTTGCGGGCCACCCGATGCACCCGATCTTTAATTTCGTTAGTAATGTGAGGAATCACCTGCACCGTGCCACCCTGGTAGTCGCCCCGGCGCTCGCGGTTAATCACCGCCTGGTAGATGGAGCCCGTCGTGACGCTGTTGAGGCGCGACATGGCCGTATCGGTAAAGCGCTCGTAGTGACCCAGATCCAGGTCGGTTTCGGCCCCGTCTTCGGTAACAAACACTTCCCCGTGCTGAAAGGGACTCATGGTGCCCGGATCCACATTGATGTAGGGATCAAGCTTGAGTATAGAAACGGAATAGTCCCGCGACTTCAGCAGCCGTCCTAAGCTAGCGGCCACAATGCCCTTGCCAATGCTTGAAACCACACCGCCGGTTACAAATACAAACTTTGTCATGGCTACCCAACCCTTGCCCCAGGAGCGTTACCCCGATCATTGTGCCATAGGTCTATCCGGTGACATAAACCCCTAGATAGCACGAAACCGACAAGCGGCCAGACAGGTGCCTTTAGGGTGGCCGCCAACGGGCCACCCAAATCTCCCTTGCCCAGGGAATAGTCAGGGTTGAAATCACGTACCCGGTGGTGGGAATCAGAGCATTCGCCAGGGGATCAGGTACCGCAATTTTCCAGAACACCAGCGCGGTGATGCCGTAGGTCAACGCAGAGAGCAGAATTTTGCGAGACAGACTGGTTTCCCAGCCTTTCTCGCGCTCAACCCGGCGGTTGCGATCGCGCAACTCCTCCACTGCAGCTTCTAACACTCTCAGGCGCTCCAGCACTTCTTCGTTGGATGAGGCGTAGCGATCAGCCATAGCTCTCGTTCTACACAGACCTCCGCATCCTACCTGGGCCGCGGAGGTCTGTGCGTTAAGAGTGGTTCAAAGTAGTGGCTGACCTGGTTAGTCAATGTAGCCAACCACGTCCTCAGTGGCATACCTCACCTTGGGTAGAACCGCGTACTTGTCGCTCTCTGCCCGATAGCCCGCTACACACAGCACCACCGCCCCATAACCCTGCTCCGGCAGTTTGAGAACTTGATTGAACTGAGCCGGGTCGAACCCTTCTAGCGGGCAGGTATCAATGCCTAACATAGCGGCAGAATGCATGAAAAAGCCCAGGGCAATGTAGACCTGCCGAGCCGCCCAGGCGTCCATTTCTAGGGGGTAGGGCGGCTTTTCCAGGAAGCCTTTAACCACGTTGCCGTAACCGGCCAGGCTGTCGGTGGGCACCTGGCGCACCTCTGCCATGCGGTCAATAAATCGGTCTACGGTGGGGGTGCCAATGTCTTTCTGAATAGCCAACACTACCAGGTGAGAGGCCTCCGTAACCTGAGCCTGGCCCCAGGCATGGGCCTTTAACTGTTCCCGCAGTTCAGCATTGCGGATCACAAAGAATTTCCAGGGCTGTAACCCAAAGGAGGAGGGGGCTAAGACCAGACTTTGCTCCAGCGCCGCCCAAACATCATCGGGAATGGTCTGATTTGGGTCAAATTGTTTGGTGGCATAGCGCCAGTTGAGCTGCTGAAGCACCTGGTCGGGGGTAGTGGGGGCGTAAACCATAATCGCTCGCTGAAAGAAATTATTCCATTGTAGAAACCTTCTGACCAATTCGATGTATTGCACACACTATGCGCGTTACGTCAGCATGGCGGCCATCCCTGATTCAATCAGTCGTTATTTCGCTTGGATGGCTCTGAGTCCAACATTAGGGTTTATTCCGTGACTCATCACTGGGTAAATCGCCAAATTCCTGCCGATAGCGGGCTAGTTCTTCTTCCAAAGCTGCTCGCCGCTGGCGCTCAGCATCGAGCTGGCTAGTTGACTCTTCTAAGGCCGTAGTTGACTCTTCTAAGGCTTTAGCCAACTCATCGGGAAGCAGTAGTTTTTCCCCAGTGTCTAACCGGTAAAACCTGATTAAGGTCCCCTCTACCGTCAGGCGTAGGTTCAGAACCTGGCTAATACCATCGGTAATCGGCTCGTACTCCTCACGCTGGAGATGATAGCCGCGCAGTTTGTCGGGTATCCATTCCCCTTTGGGTCAAACAGCCAGTATTCCTGCACCTCCAACTGGGCATAGAGGGTTTTCTTGAAAGACTGATCCTGGGCCTGGGTACCGGCAGAGGTCATTTCAAAAATGACAGCGGGAGTTTGGCCTTCTTCCCAAATTTTGTAGCTGTCGCGCCCGCCGGGTTCTACATCAAAAACCACCATCACATCTGGGGCCACCCGCAGCTTAGGGAAGCCCTGAGCATAGTAGAGAAACTGGTTGCCCAGTACCGTAGCTCGCTGACCAGTCAAGTATTGCCGCAGCACCTCTAGGGTGACCAACAGAGCGTAGAGATGGACGTAGGTTTCAGCCACAGGCTCGCCGTCTGAGGAGGGGTAAACGATGGACGTGGAGACCTGGGGAGAAAGTGCCGTCATGGTCATCCTTTGAAATGCTGTTTTTCTCTAGCTTAATAGATTGCGGCAGGGGCTGGCTAAAGCCGTGTGTTGGCAGTCCAGGTTTCCTATAATGAACGCTTGTGACGCTGTGCTGTTCATCCCCCATTGCCATGTCCTCCGACTCTAACCGCCCTGGTCAAAGCGCTTCCAGCCTGGAAGAGATTCGCGCTGCCCGTCTACAAAAGGTCGAGGAGCTGAAGCAGCTTGGCTTTAACCCCTTTGCCTACCGTTGGGAGGTGACCGACTGCACCGCCGACCTCCAGGCCAAGTATGCCGCCCTGGCAGCGGGGGAAGAGGTAGATGTCCAGGTTTCTTTAGCAGGCCGGATCCTGGCCCGGCGGGTATTTGGCAAACTGGCTTTCTTCAGCCTTCAGGATGAGTCCGGCACCATTCAGCTTTATTTGGATAAGCAAGACATTCAGGCGGGCATGGCGGCCCTGGATGGGGATGCCTTTAACCACCTCAAGCAGTTGACGGACGTGGGCGACATCCTGGGGGTGAAGGGCACCATCAAGCGCACAGAAAAAGGGGAGCTTTCCATCAAAGTTAGGGAGTATGCGGTGCTGACCAAATCTCTGCTGCCCCTGCCCGACAAGTGGCACGGCTTAACGGATGTGGCCAAACGCTACCGCCAGCGCTATGTGGATTTAATCGTTAACCCCACCGTGCGCGATACCTTCCGCAAGCGGGCGTTGATTACCACGGGCATTTCGCCGCTACCTGGAAGACCGGGGCTTTTTGGAAATTGAAACGCCGGTGCTGCAAACCGAAGCGGGCGGGGCCGAGGCGCGGCCCTTCACCACCTACCACAACACCCTGGAGATGGATCTCTACCTGCGCATTGCCACCGAGCTGCACCTGAAGCGGCTGGTGGTGGGTGGTTTTGAAAAGGTGTTTGAAATTGGCCGCATCTTCCGCAATGAGGGTGTTTCTACTCGCCACAACCCAGAATTTACCAGCGTGGAGTTTTACCAGGCCTACGCCGACTACCACGACTTTATGGACTTAACCGAAGACCTGGTGGCGACCCTGGCGAAGGATATTCTCGGTACCCTGCAGATTACCTACCAGGGCCAGGAGATTGACCTGACCCCACCCTGGAAGCGCGTGACCATGCACGACCTGGTGCAGGAGCATACGGGGCTGGATTTCCATGAGTTCACCACCCTGGAAGCGGCTAAGGCGGCGGTCAAACCCCTGAATCTGCATGGCGTAGACGACTGCGACTCGATCGGCAAGCTGCTGAACGAGGTATTTGAACAGAAAATTGAAGAAACCCTGATTCAGCCCACCTTTTTAATCGACCATCCGGTAGAAATTTCGCCCCTCTCTAAGCCTCATCGCAGCAAGCCGGGGGTCGTAGAACGGTTCGAGCTATTTGTGGCCGGGCGGGAGACCGCTAACGGCTTCTCAGAGTTGACCGACCCCATCGACCAGCGCCACCGCTTTGAGCTTCAGGCCGCCCGCAAGGCCGCTGGAAACTTAGAAGCCACCGGGGTAGACGAAGACTTCCTCACCGCCCTGGAACATGGGATGCCGCCCACCTGCGGCGAGGGCATTGGTATTGACCGCCTGGTCATGCTGCTCACTGACAGCGCCAGCATCCGCGATGTGATTGCTTTTCCGCTGCTGAAGCCAGAGCAGGGCGAGGCCGAGGTGGCGGAGTAGGGAAAGCCAGCCGCTTGACTGGGGGCTTGGGCCGTTCACCAGGCTAAGATAGCAGTACGTAATCCGTGTGATTCCTCGTGATTCCTATGGCTCAAAACCTGCTGAGCGATGACGCCATCGTGACTGAGGTGGATATCAGCCATCTAGTCATTGAAGACAACGTGCCTCGGCTTTGGTTGCGGTGGCGCGATCGCAACGGCGAGGTTATTCCCACTGGCGCAGAGGGGCAGCAGGCCGCCCGCTAGCAAGCTGAAATTGAACGCCAACGGGCCAAGCGGCTGGCCGAGCGGCTGCGAGCCCTGGGCGTTGACCCTGACCATCTCTAAGCCAAGCGCCAGGTTGGCCTTCCCCCTTAACACAGGGCAAAACGGCCTGGCGGAGTAGCCCGATCGCTCCACTAAACTGAGAAAGCACAGCTTTGTCCGCCAATTCCCCCACCTCGCCAGGACTGTTCCTAACATGGCTGCTTCTTTTCCCTTAGCCCCCACGACTCCAGCGTTATCGCAGTGGTTTTCTCAGCTTTACCAGGCCGTTAGTCAATGGGTCGTCGATCTAGTTAATACGTTAGCTGGATACGGGGTCGAACTGGCTCACGGTTTCGCCAACCTACCGGCTCAGGTTGGCCCAGCGGTAACCTCCCCAGCGGTATGGCATCCCATTCTTTACGGGGTGCTGGTGCTGGTCATGCTGGTGGGTGTGGTGGGCTCAGTCGTACCCGTGCTGCCGGGGATGAGCCTGATTCTGGGAGCCATTATCATCTGGGGTTTAGTGGTAGGCTTTGCCGGGCTGAAATGGGCGTTGGGGGTGGCCATCGTAGCGCTAATTTTGAGCCTGCTAATTGATTACCTGGCCGGAGTGCTAAGCGCCCAACGAGTGGGGGCCAGCAAGTGGGGCCAAACGGGAGCCTTTGTGGGGATGTTTCTAGGGTTGTTTGGCCTGCTACCCTTTCTACCAACGGGGATTCCGCTGCTGGGCATTCTCCTGGGTACGGTGCTGGGGGCATTTATCGGGGAGTTTCTGCACCGCCGCGAACTCAAGTTGGGTCAGCGGATTGTTCAGGCCAGCAAAGTGGGCCTGGCGATCGTGGTTGGTACTCTAGTGGGCACGGTCTTAGAGGTTTTGCTGGCCCTTGCCTCAGTGGTTGTGTTTCTGGTGACTACCTGGCCCGGCCAGTGGACGTATTGATAGCCAAAACTTTGACACCCGACGGCCCAAGTCGCGACTACAAAATCTAGTCAGCCTGCGCTGAGACATAACCTGCCCCTGTGGGTTAAGGCGCTCTGTAGGTTTTCAGTGTCATATCTGTTAATGACCGAAACTGTTTGTTTAAATGGCTGTAGGCTACAGCGGATTTCATAGTGACGGTGATGATTGCCTGAAGATGCCTGCAATCGTCTTCAAGTTTGTGCTAGGTGATGGATCAAAACTTAGGCTTTTAGGGGGGCTCTATGGTAGCGGTTGATCAATTATCTTTCACATTAAGACTTTTCACAGCACTTGGCTGTGGTTTGATGGCTGGAGTTTTCTTCGCGTTCTCGACTTTTGTGATGAAGGCGTTGGCCCAACAGCCTTCGGCCCAGGGCATTGCAGCGATGCAGTCCATATACCGCTGAATGATGCGTTAGCCGTTGTCGAACCAGCCAGCTCTGAGGGTGCAGATCTATGGGCTAAATATTTGACGGACTGGACGTTTTGGAATCATATCCGGACATTAGCTGCACTGGCGGCAGCAGCAGTATTTACAATTTCGCTCTGCGATTAAACAAACAGAAACCGGGCTTCTGCATCCGGCAACCACCTCTATGGTTACCTTGGCAGAAACCCGGTTTCTCTACGAGTAGTTTAGTAGTCGAATTAGTAGTCGAAGTCGCCGCCCATGCCAGCGCCAGCGGGGGCGCCGTCCTTGGGTTCGGGCTTGTCTACTACGATACACTCGGTGGTCAGCACCATACCGGCGATGGAGGCGGCATTTTGCAGGGCAGAACGAGTTACCTTGGCCGGGTCTACAATACCCGCCGCAAACATATCGACGAATTCGCCGTTAGCTGCGTTGTAGCCCACGTTGAATTCTTTCTCCTTGACTCGCTCAGCAATCACCGCGCCGTTTTGACCGGCGTTTTGGGCAATGCGCATCAGGGGAGCCGCCAACGCACGAGCCACAATGGTGCCGCCCGTGTGCTCCTCAGCAGACAGGTTGCCGTCAACCCAGGCCACCAGGTCGGGCACCAGATGGGCCAGGGTGGTACCGCCGCCAGGGACGATGCCCTCTTCCACCGCCGCTTTGGTAGCGTTGATGGCATCTTCCAGACGCAGCTTGCGGTCTTTCATCTCGGTTTCGGTGGCGGCGCGACTTTGATCACCGCGACACCGCCAGAGAGCTTAGCCAGGCGCTCTTGCAGCTTCTCTTTGTCGTAGGTGGATTCAGTTTCGTCAATCTGGCGACGAATTTGCTCGCAGCGGGCCTTCACGGCCTGATCGTTGCCCTCGGCCACGATGGTGGTGGTGTCTTTGGTGATGGTGAGGCGGCGAGCAGTACCCAGCATATCCAGCTTGGTGTTGTCTAGCTTGAGGCCGGTGTCTTCGCTGATCACCTGGCCGCCGGTTAGCACGGCGATATCTTCCAGCATGGCCTTGCGGCGATCGCCAAACCCAGGCGCTTTCACAGCAGCCACGTTCAGCACACCGCGCAGACGGTTGACCACCAGGGTGGCCAGGGCTTCCTTCTCAATGTCTTCGGCGATGATCACAGGGGCGACCGGAGCGGGCGACCTGTTCCAGCACGGGCACCAGATCT
>JAAUUR010000492.1 GCA_012031045.1 Leptolyngbyaceae cyanobacterium SM2_5_2 | reverse complement strand
TAGCGCACTGCCCCGGTACACGTAGGCAATAGGCAATGGGGTTTGAGATCGATGGCTTTGGTAAAGTCTTGCACGGCTGCCGGGTAGCGCCGCTGGTCAAGGCGTAGCCAACCTCGATTGCAATAGGCCGCAAACAGTCGTGGATCCTGGTTGATGGCCTCGCTCAGGTCAAGTTCGGCTTCGTCAGGCTGGTTTAACTCCAGGTAGGCCGCGCCTCGATTGGTTAGTGCTATGGCATGGTCGGGTTGGAGGGCCAGCACCTGGCTGTAGTCGCTAATGGCACCGGGTTGATCGCGCAAGTCGTGGCGGGTAGTGCCTCGGTTAAAAAAGGCCGCCGCATCCCTCGGATCAATAGTGGGGTTGTAGAAGCGCTGCATCAGAGCCTCTACGACTCGTCGGTTACTGGTTCGGAGTTTGGCGTCTACCCCAGGCACCGCCACACTCTGAGTTGGCAGATTTTGCAAACTCACAATGGCGTAGGTGTCGGCGGAATGGCCATCTAACCCGCTGTCGCAGATCAGATAGCTCTCTGCGGTACCCATGACTTTGAACTTGAAGCGATCGGGATACTGCTCTCGCAGGGGCAGTAGTTGGTTCAGCGCGACTTTTAATAGAGTCATTTGGGTGGGTTCGGTATGCCAGCGCTGACTGATGCGCCCAATCAAGCGACCGTCTTGCTGGTCACCCTGGTGGCACCAGCCCAGTTCCAGGTGAGCACCGCGATCCAGCAACCGAGTGAACCGCTTGAGCAGGTCATCGTCAAGGGTGACGTGGCTGGCCCAGGGCCAAACCAGCAAAAGCCGCCGCTGGGCCTGGTCGAGGGCGAGTTCTAGAGCCTGGCGACTGGCGGATTTAGCGCTTTCACTGCCTACATTAGCCGCAACCGGAAAATCAATAATCCAGGTGCCGGTAGTTTGATCATCCGCCGCTGAGGTTGCTTCAACCCTAGCCTGCTTGAGGATGCTGATTTCGGCTTCACTTTGCTTCAGGCGTTTTGCCATTTGAGCTAGCACCTGGCGGGTCTTCAAGGAGGGCTGGCCATCGGGCGAAACCACCGCAAGCTGGTTGGTGAGGCTCTGCTGACGTTCCGCTAAGGATTGCGTCATGCCCTCAAGCTGAGACAACTGGGCCTTGAGTTGCCCTAGGTATTGGGAGGCCATCTGCTGCACCTGTTCACGGGTATGGCCCGCCGTTTCTTGCCGGTTGACCTGCTCTTGGAGGTGATGAATCAGCCGTCCCAACCGCTCTAGCTCAGCAATCATCTCCTCATAGCCGGGCGCATCGGGAGATGGCCCTAGCCCACTCACTGAACCAACGGGAATTTTGGTTAAATCCCTGGCTAAATTGGCCTGCTGGCGGGCTAAATCTTTAACATGCTCAGTCAGGTTGTTGAACTCCTGTTGAGATACCAGATTAGCCACAGCTCTCATGATATCGGCAGGGTCGGTCTTGGCTGGGTAAGGATGTAGTGCGCGAGGTAAATCCTGGTAATGGCGCTCTAAATGGGCCATGGTATCTTGCAGGTTGCTGACGGTATGGCGAGTTTCCAGGCGCAAAGACTCCAGAATGACTCGAATTTGCATCACATCAGTTTTGAGCTGGGAGAGTTTTGTCTCCGTTGCCTCTACCCGCCCAACGGTAGCTAACCGCTGTACCTGGGTTGTGAGGTTTTGCATTGAAGTAGCCGCGTAGGCGTATTGATCCTGGAGTTGAGCAATATCTTGATGGATTTGGCTCAAATCTGGAGCCTGCGCTGCCTGAATCCGCTCGTCTACATAGACGCGTACGTCCTGAATTTCCTGGGCGAATTGCACAAAGGTGCGATTGGTGCGATCCATCACCGAGCGCTGAAAGTTGGTCAGCGCTTCCGGTATGGTAGAGCCGTCACTTGCTTACTTAGGTTAGTCAGGCGATGCCCGGCTTGCCTCTGCTGACGCGCCAGCTTGTCTTGGGCTTCGCTGAGTTGCCTTTCAATGCGATTTCGGTTCAGCAACCCTACCGCCGCCAGCACCGTCAAGGGTGCAGAGGCAAGGGTCACGTTTTGAGCTGCAATAGACGCTACGGTTCCAATACCTGAGCCAACTATTAAAGCTTGCTCGGTGTGCTTTAGCCAGTGCCGATCTGCCACGTCTGAAATCCCCTGATGAGTTGATGCTGATGGATCGAGTGGCGACAACGCAAGCGTCAGGGGGCTTTGCCACTATCACATATTATTTTTCAAGGTGCGGTCAACGGATCAGGACGATTTTTTTAAAAGACAGCCGACTGCAGAACAAGCCGACAAGTTGACCAGGGTGGCTGAGCCATGTATCCTCAGCATGCCAGCCATACCTGAGCACCATGGCCGTTCCAAAAGCTAGCCACAAACTAGCGATCTACCGACCCCATAATGATGTCAATGCTGCCCAAGATAGCCATAATATCGGCCACTTTCACACCTTTGAGCAGGTGGGGCAGAATTTGCAAGTTGTTGAAATCGGCGGCGCGAATCTTAAAGCGCCAGGGGAAAACATTGTCATCTCCCATGATGAACACGCCCAGTTCGCCCTTACCACTCTCTAGGCGCACATAGTGCTCACCAGCGGGTATTTTGAAGGTTGGCGCAATCTTTTGCCGATGAACTGGTAGTCAAAACTATTCCACTCGGACTTGGGGCCGCCAGACATACGCTTGGCTTCCAGGTTCTCGAAGGGGCCACCGGGAATTTGCTGGCAAGCCTGGCGAATGATTTTAACGGACTCGCGCATTTCCCGAACCCGCACCTGGTAGCGGGCCATGCAGTCGCCAGCGGTTTCGTAGTGGATATCCCAATCAAAGTCGTCGTAGCACTCATAGTGATCGACCTTGCGCAGATCCCACTTCACACCAGAGCCGCGCAGCATGGGGCCAGATAGGCCCCATGCGATCGCCTCATCCCGCGTAATCGTCCCTACGCCTTCAATCCGGCGGCGGAAGATGGGGTTGTTGGTAATCAGCTTTTCGTACTCGTCTACCTTGGGCAAAAAATAATCGCAGAAGTCCAGGCACTTATCAATCCACCCGTAGGGCAAATCCGCCGCAACTCCGCCAATGCGGAAATAGTTGTTGTTGATCAGACGCATCCCCGTGGCAGCTTCCCACAGGTCGTAGATCATTTCCCGCTCGCGAAAAATATAGAAGAAGGGTGTCTGAGCGCCTACATCCGCCAGGAAGGGGCCAAGCCAGAGCAGGTGGTTGGCAATGCGGTTTAGCTCCAGCATAATCACTCGAATGTAGCTGGCCCGCTTGGGAACCTCAATATCAGCTAGCTTTTCCGGGGCGTTGACGGTAATCGCTTC
>JAAUUR010000491.1 GCA_012031045.1 Leptolyngbyaceae cyanobacterium SM2_5_2 | reverse complement strand
CTAGACAGTTCTGTCGCATTCGGGGCTATCTCGCGACCCTGCGCAAGCAGGGGCACAATGTCTTGGATGCTCTTCTTGACCTGTTTTCGGGTAATCCTAAATGGCCTTAATCATCGTTTCGGCCAAGGAGTAGGTCAAGCGACATCTAAAAGATAGGACTTGGACACCAAGGGACGGTTCCGAGCGGGACGTGGCGGCAGGGGCAGAGCTTGTAGGAGCCAGTCGAAGAGAGGTTTAGGCGGGTGACCAAAGAAGCGTTCTGCGGCAGTAGAGCCGTCGGGACGGGTCAAGAAGAAATTGTGGATCGTGGTGAGGGCTTGAAGCTTGCGAGGGCTGAGCCGATGGAAACTATGATGGCGCAAGGCCAGTTGACCATTGCGGCCTTCCACACAAGAACTGGAGCGCTGAAAGGTCTGGACACAAGCCATTGCGAGGGCTTCGAGGTGATGGCGTAGGTCTGATGAGAGCGATTGAATGGGGGCATCAGGCGTGCGCAACGGCCTGAGCAATTGGTCAGCGGTAGCCTGTAAGGCGTGACGCTGGACGCCATCTGAGGTTTGGGCGGCGACCCTATTGAGATAGACCGCTGGGAGGAGGTGCTGTTGGAGGTCGTGTTCCAGCGTCGCCAGCCCGAGTTGAGGGAAATTGATCGCTAAGGCGCGCCGAGATTGCTCAAAGCGGTGGAGGGTCTCCACCATGGGGGACAATTGGCGCTTGGCTTTGGCGAACTTAGCCTGAGCATAGTCGGGCAACTCAGCCTGAGTGATGATCTGTTCGAGGGTGTCAAAGTGTGCCGTTAACTCAGCTTCAATCGCCGCTGGGGGACGCCAAGCCCCGGTGTCTAAGGTGAAGGGATGATAGGTGTGGGAAAGGGCCTGAATCGCCGCTTGGGCTTGTTCTTGGTGCTGTTCCACCGTCACTAACGCCTGCTGGGCGTTGGCTAAGGCGAGTTCGGCCTGCTCAATGGCGACCTCAAAACTGGGGGGACGACCGGGACGAGGATGGCGCTGATAGCGCTCCCGCTTGGCCGTCGCCCGAGCGAACTCCGATTCAGCCTGGTCGACCGCTTTCTGGGCGTGACGGTGCTGCTGAGCTAAGGGCCAGGCCGTGGCCCGCACCAACTCCCGTTGAATGTGAAATAAATCGGGCGAATGCGGCACCCCTAAAAGCTCCTGGGCGTAGCGAAGCAGACCACTGGCGGCATCCGAGGTAACCTGACGAATCGTCACCGGCAATCCTGTCAAGGCGGTGTTGAGGGACTGCGCCCAACTCTCAGCATCGCGTCGCTCACTGTAGGTCTCCACCAAAATAAAGTTAGACGCCGGTTCTATCCCCACCAAGCAGACCTCGGGATGAAAGGTTTCATCCAAGCAGGCCGTAATCTCCCGGTCCGCCATCACCGCCCCTAAGCGTTGGGTTTCCGTGACGCCATAGCTCACCAGATGCGCCTCCATCGCTACCGCTAGCGCGTACTGGCTACCGTAGGAACTCCCCACAAAAGCGCTCAGCCCGCTCAGGTGCAAAAATTGACAGATTAAGTTCACCCCGCAGGCTCCCATTTGGCTCATCACCACGTGGGCCGCTATCACCATCTGATGCAACCAGGCCACTCCCACCGGGCCTTCAAAAAAAGCAATCGCCTCAGGAGGGGCCGCTATCGACTCTTGGCGGGCTAACCAGTGCTGGAGGCTGCTATGCGGAATGTCCTGGCTGGCGGCCAAGTCCCGTTGACTGACCCCTGACGCCTTGGCCCGCTCATACGCCTGGAGAATGCCCGCAATCTGGTCTCGTTGTCGTCGCGATGCATCCGTCCCGTCCGCTACACTAGACACTACATTCTCTGGCATGTCTTGACTCCGGAGCGTGATAAAAGTATCCCTCGGTTCATGGGCTCTCCAGGGTCTCTCCTGACGTACTCATGAACCGATTCCTTTATAGTCCGGTGTACCCCCAGGTTTTAGCTAGTCCCTCGCCTCGACTGCTGGCCCCTCTGTGGCCGAAACGATGATAGAGGCCCCATTGGCGATTGCATTGTCGTTGATAGACCTGCCCTTATCGACAGACAAAACCCATCTCTACCAGCCCCAGATGCTTACAAGCGTGCTTTTATGTTATCAAAAACAATTAAGCGCGACATCTCTAACGATGCCGCCGCCGAAATCAAAAAATACATTACCTATTTAATAGCTTCATTCGGGTAGAAAACTAACCCACACCAATTTCTGCGTTAATTGTGTCAATCCGCTGCTGAAGATTTTTGGCCGCAGAAGTATGTTGATAGTCAGCTTCGCCCATCTGTTTAAGCTTGCGTTTGAGCTTTCTTCGCTCCTCAGCAAGATTTTCATAACGCTTACGCGCCTCTTCTAGGTCATCGCTTTGGGTAGCGTTAAAGCAAATATCTGTCAGCGATGGCTCATCAGCTTGAGGGAAAGCCCTTCTAAAAAGATTCATGAGAGATCCGCTAGGTAAAGTTGATTCAAGCATGGGTCTACGGCAAGCCAGACAGAACTGTTCCCACATTCGACAAACATGGGATTTGTCCGGAATCTTTATGAGATGCTTACACGTCAGACGGCGATGCACCCAGTCCTGAATAATTCATTTGTACTATAGTCGATTTTTAGGGTACTTGCTTGTCTCTCCATGATGATTCTCTAAATCTTCTTTAAGCCATTGATATTCATCTTGAGGTCAACGCTACCCACACATCTGGCGCTTCTCTTTCTCCTATTCACTACCACTAGCGTTATCTTTGGTTGTTTTTAAGGTTTGTTCGCTAAGATTGTGCATAGTATTTTTGCACCATCTCACCAATGCCCGACCATACTGCCATTGAGCTTGGCCCCAAAGCCGTCGATCACAGGGTTTCGCTCTACAAAAGGCGTCCTGGGCTCTATTCCTGTACTCGGTGGGCTAATGGCCGAAGTCGTTGGAGCTATCATCCCCGAGCAGCAGATCGACCGCTTGAAGCAGTTTGTCGAGGCCCTCGAAGCAAAAATTCAAGACCTAGACCCAGATCCGGTAGAAGCTAGGTTTCGAGAGCCAGAGTTCATCGATCTTTTACAAGAAAGCCTGACTCAAGCCGTCCGGGCCGTTGCCCAGGAGCGCATCGAGCACATCGCTGCTATCGTTCATCAAAGCCTTTCCGATCAAGACCGCCGCTATATCCACCACAAAAAGCTGCTCTACATCCTGAAAGAGCTCAACGACGTCGAAGTACTGATGTTATGTGGGCACGGTCGCCAAAACGATTATGAGTTTCTGGATTTGCATGAGACTGAGATCTCCGTTATGGGTACTTCTATGGATTCTTCCCCAAGAAGA
>JAAUUR010000490.1 GCA_012031045.1 Leptolyngbyaceae cyanobacterium SM2_5_2 | reverse complement strand
CCCAACGTGCTGAACAGGTATAGCCCCGATCAGGGTGCCAGCCTGAAAACCTATGCCAGCCTCAGTTTTGGGAATACCATCCGGGATACCTTGCGGCAGCGTCAGGACGCAAATAGCCGCACCGATTGGGGACTCCTACGCAAGGTAAGCCAGAAACAGTTAGTTGAAGCCCTGGAAATGGAGGATTATCAACGGCAACCATTGCCTGCTATCGACTGGCATGGACCTGTTTCAAAACCTGCTATGCACCCACAGACCCTAGCGCCACCCGCCGCCCTGCAATCTGATATCACACTGGCCATTGAAGTGGTGGCGGTGCAGCCCCGTGCCGCCGCCACGGAAGTAGCCACGGCCAACCCCTCCCTGCACGATGTCATTCCCCCACCCCCAGCCCGATCGGTTGGGCCAGCTGGTCGCCCCCCGGTGACTGTTCCGGTTAGTACCCCGGCGATTCCAGCGGCGGCCCTGGTTCAAGCCTCATCGCGACTCGCTGCGCCCTCCCTACCGCCAGCGGCTGAGGCCGCCCCAGCTAGCATGGCCTTAGTGGATGAACCGCCCCAGCCCCAGGCCCGTGCCCCCCTGCCAGAGTCTATGCCCCTGGCCACCCCTAATCCGCAGGCTGAGAATACGGCACCCGCAGCGGTGGAAATCGCTGTGCTGGCCCCCACCGCCCCAGGCTTGCCGTCTGCTCAAATCAGCCAGCCGCAATCCCCCCCGAATCAACCAGCGGCGAGGGAGTCGGCCTCGCCATCCGCAGATTCAGCCACGGCCCTGGCCACGGCCCGCGCGCGCTGCGCCAAATTAGACAGGGGGGCACAACCTCGCCTACGTTGTCGGCTAGCCCATCCACTGGCGCAGCGGCTATTCCACTCCAGGTCATTCCGCCGCCGGTAAACACCCCGGCAACTCCTTCCTCGGCGGTAATCGTTAGACCAAACTCAGCGCAGACCATCGGGCCAGCCAACCAGCCAACTCCAATTACCGTAGCGAACCCATCAGCGGATACCGGCTTGGCCCCATTGCAGGTGCCGGGCGGCAATATTCCCCTGGGCAGCGGCGGCGGGTCTATCCCTAACCTGACGGCTGGCCCTGCCGGCGTCTCTCAAACATCGGCAGAGATGCCCCCGCCGCCGCCCTCCCATGCCGCCATGCTGGGGCTGGTGTACCGTGTGTTTGTGCCTGCGGCAGATACCGCCACCCAGGCCCAGGTTAGAGCGATCGTCGGGGATGCTTTTCGAGTCAATCTGAACGGGCAAACCATGATGCAGGTAGGTGCCTACGCCGACCAGGCCACCGCCGAAGCTAAGGCCGCCGAAATGGTAGCCCAGGGCTTTGAGGCCCGCGTTGAGCGTAATCCGTAGTTTCTAGGGGTCAGGAGTCAGGAGTCAGGAGTCAGCAATTCATCCTTCTGCTTTCTGCTTTCTGCCTTCCGTCTTCGGCCCTCACCGCCCCCAGGCTCAGCTTCCTCACCTGGCGCTGTTGATTCGCCTGCCAAATTTTCGCCGCTGTTAACTTCCAGGCAGGTGAGCCACTGACCTTCGCAGGCGGCGGTATCCAGACAGACAGCATGGCCCAGGTTGATGGGCTGCCCGCTACGCTGGGGGGTATGACCGCAAATCATAATCTTGCCGGAGCGGTGGGGCTGGGGCTGGCCAAATTTGTCCCAAAAAAGGGCGGTGTCGGGTTGCTCCAACAGGGGTTTGTCAGCCTGTAGGTTGGCGTGGACAAAGATGTGCTGCTGGGTCGTAAACCAATTCAGGCAGTGTTGCTGCACAAACCGCCAGTGTTGATCGGGAATAGTAGCCAACCCCGCCGCCGCTGACGGCTCCCCATAGGAGGCTAGGGTGTGCCGATCTACCAGCACCTCCTCTCCCTGCTGGAGACACCTGAACTGGGCCGCTTTGAGCAGCTTAAGCTCGTGGTTACCCCGCAGCGGCACCAGTACCCCGCGATCAAATAGTTGAAGCAGCCGATCAAGAACGGTGCGGCTGTCTGGCCCCTTGTTGATGTAGTCGCCCAGGGTAACGACGAGATCGCCAGGCCTTAGGGCAATGGCGGCCAGGATGGTGTCTAGGGCGATCGCGCAACCGTGGATATCCCCGATGGCAAAGAGACGCATCTAGCTAAGTCAGTAAGGTGCTGGGTAGAACGACCAAATGTAGATCAGCTGGATCCAAACTTTTCTCACCATAACCGATGGCACCGGGCGCTTAAATGATCTCCAGGTTAATAAAGATGATTATCAGGTTAAGGATTCAACTCGTTGACGGTCTGATGGCCTTCTAATCAGGCCTAGAAGGGTACGTAATCTTCAGGGGTTTCTGCTTCTAGAAGAGGTCAAATTGGTAGGGATCACGAGGGTTCAATTTAATTCCCCTGGCCTATCCTTAAGCCAATTTATTCAATGGGTTCCCTTAATTTTTTCTTAAACTAGAAGTTGTAATGAGCTAATTCTTTGCCTTAACTGTCGTCCTCCCGCAGGGGGTTAGTTCCTTGTCAGGCTCGGTTGGTTTTCCAGCCCCCTAATCAATGCCGATGCCGCCAAGGCTGGCCAGCCGGCAAATTGAGAAACGGCCGCGTAAGCCTTGGCTGATCTGGCATTGCCACTGTTAGCCGATTAAAAAAGTCTTAAAAATTTCGTTGAGCCAGATTCTAATTGCTAAATCCGGAAAAATGGTTCAACCAAAACAGGCTGTGGCGCTTCAGGGATGCTCAAAAGTTCAAATAGATGCTTCGATAATCTGTTCTTTACCTATTCAGGTTAAATAATCTATGAAGCCTCTTGTTCTTGGGAATACATCAGCCTTCTAGATCCATGTTAAGGAACGAGCTTATGTGATATATGTATCACGGGAACTGACTTATGGCAGCATCGTTGTCTTTAGTCGGGGTGCAGTGTTTTCCAGCCTTAGCTAGATAGATTACACCTTTGATTAGGGTGCGATCTTGTCGGAGTCAGTTGCATCTCTAGTGGTTCAAGTAGAGAGAGCTTTTCTTGTAGTTATTTGACTTGGTTGCAAAACTATGATTTTTAAATTTCCCAATCTGAGATTTGGCCTGGGCGTGGCGGCTTCGCTGACCCTGGTGGCTGGTTTAGTGGCCTGTGGTGGTGGCACTACCACCACTACCGATGGTGCTGCTACCGATGGTGCTGCTACCGATGGTGCTGCTACCGATGGTGCTGCCTCTGGAGAAGCTATTTCCCTGGGCGGCAATGTGGCGCTAACTGGTGCCGGTGCTTCTTTCCCATCTCCGCTGTACCAGAACTGGTTTATTACCCTGAATCAAGAAGTGCCTGAGCTTCAGGTCAACTATCAGTCTGTGGGTAGTGGTGCT
>JAAUUR010000489.1 GCA_012031045.1 Leptolyngbyaceae cyanobacterium SM2_5_2 | reverse complement strand
GGAAGGACCAGGGCAGGCGCAGATAGCCACCAATGCCTTTGAAGTGGTGACTGGCCCAGTGGCCTTTTTCGACGGGCGCTTTGGCCAGCGGTGGCCAACATTAGCCTGGCCGCCGGGTTACTGACTCAGGAGCAGTTTGACTTCTACAACGCCCTGCCCATTGCCCCCGACCCCGACAGCGAAGTAAACGACCGGGATGACTTCATCAAACAATTGCTGGTCACCCAAACCGACCTGCTGGGCTACGACCCCGTGGGCCTCAATACCAACCTGCCCCAGGCCGATGGGCTAATTGAGGCCACCCTGCTCCAGGGGGATTACGTTGCCGTCCACAACTACAGTTGGACGGAGTTTGACATCGCCCCGGATACCCAGGCCCTCACCGTCACCACCTACGGCATCGATGCCTACAGCGAAGCCGATGTGCTAACTAACCCCGATGCCGTGCTGGGGCTAACGCCGCGCATCATCAGCCAGTTTGAGGTGACGCCTCAGGTAGAGGTAGTCTAACCCCAAGGTTGCCGGGTTCTTTACCAGGAACCCGGCAACCCGCTGGTCATGCTGCTCCATGCTCGAAGGCTTCAAATGATTGAGGTGCATGAGAAGTGAGCAATTGCGCCGCTCATAACCTTGGCAGACCAGAGACGCTAAGCGACTGTATCATGAGCCTAAAACCTTGGCTCGGTGACGAAATTCATGGCGAAACTCTACTATCGCGGCATGGCAGAGCAAAACGGCTATTAGGAGTCAGACCCACCATTGACATTGATGTTGAGCAGATGCCCGTAGGCTGGGTAGATGAGCAAGGCTATTTGCTACCAGAAGCTGAACGCCAATACCCAGGAGAATCTGTCACTGTTGCCATCAGAAACACAAAAGGTATGTCCGTTTCGCTCTCAATTGAGGGCTTGCCAGCCTTTCGCAAGCCTGCTGCATTTGGCGGTCGTGGCAAAGATCCACTCTGGCAAATCGATGACAGCAGAATTACCGGCGATTTGGAAGCAGTTCAGGATAGCCCCACACACGTCAGCATTTTGCCAAGCGCTACAATGCTGCTAGGGAAGTATGAAGCAGCATTGGCCAGCACTCAGAACCATTGGAAAAAGGTTGAGTAGTCTAATGCAAATACTCGGAGCTTACAACAATGGCATGGATATTTGGTTGTCAGCAGAATGTGGAACGAGGAGGGTAGGGCAAAGCAGTTTGCTCAACATTTTGAAGGAGTGACTTGGACGCTCTCGAATGATCGCCAATGCCAATGCCAAGCAGATATTTTTCAGGATACTGAGGAAAACTGGTGGTGCCGAGTCTGCCCCAGCAATATTAGTGAGATTGGCATTGAGTCTCCTGAAAGCGCCTATCTAATGACAGAGTTAGGAATTCTTTTCTATCAACATTTACGTACTTCTCTCGCGTTCCGTTACGCTTTAGTTGGGGTCGAAGTCGATGAATTTAGAACCTATAGTGAGTTATTAGAGGATTCTTCTGAGTTGTCTATGCCGGGCTTAGTTCTAGCCGTAGAGGTTTGGCAAGAGCTTGGGTTAGCTTCAGTTTATTGCCCCTTCAGTCCTGGCTATGTTTGGCAGCCTTACGAGGGTGAAATTTATAATCCACTGATGACATCCCCACAGCTGAAGAACAAGCTGAACGAATTGTTGGCCGTGAGTTGAATTAGATTGGGTGGCGATCTCGGCATAATATAGGCTCTGAGCCAATCGCCGAGAGAGTACTTGCCAGGTGTTCCAGGTTATCTACGGCGGCTCAGTTCAACTCAATCCCTGGTAGGAGCCGCGCTGGCTGCACGCCACAGTCTTGGCGGCCAGCTTACGGTTACCGCCCGACAATGCGCACGCCCACATCAATCTGCTCGCCAGGGTAAAGGATGACCTGCTCCCCCGCCGTCAGCCCAGCCTCCACCACCGCTTCAAAGTCACTACGGGGGCCAAGGGTAATGGGGCGCTGGGCGACGCGGCCCTGGTCGTTGACAAAGGTACACCAGTCTTGCTCACAGCGAAACAGCGCGCTAATGGGAATTTTCAGCACGTCCGCCGCCTCCCAGACAATGATCTGGGCTTCTACCCGAAAGCCATCCCCCAGGGGCACATTGGCCTGGGTGAAATCGGCAATCACGTTGACCCGCTGCTCATCTACTCCCAGAGCCGATACCTCCGTAAAGGCGGCAGGCTCGACCCGACGCACGGTTGCCGTGAGGGTTTCATCGCCGCCCCAGCGCTCAACCCGGATGGGGATTTGGGGCGACACCCGCACCGCATCGGTGGAAAGAATATCAATCACCAGTTCCAGGCGGTTGGGGTCGGCCCACCGGCCAACAGCGGCGTACCGGCGGCTACATAGCGAGCGCTAGGCTCCATGATTTGCAGCACTTGACCACCAGCCGGAGCGGTAATGGTGGTGCGGCGGGCGTCGTCGGCCAGGCTGGCCAGTTCCGCCTCCAGCCCAGCCGATCTGCGCCTGGTAGACCTCCTCCAGGTAATCCGGATCGCTCTGCTCTGCCTTCAGTACCGTCAGCGCCTCGCGGGCGGCCTGCACCTCAGCCTGGGCAACGGCAACCTGCTGCTGGGCCGTTTCCAGTTCCTGGCGGCGTTGGGTTTCAGCCAGTTGAGCCGCCTCTAGCTCCTGGCGAGCGATCGCCCCCTGAGCCTGCAAACCCGCCAGCCGTTGGCGCTCTCGCTGGGCCTGTAGCCAGGTGGCCTCAGCCTGGTTAACCTGCGCCTCCGCCTGGCTAACCTGGGCCTGAGCCGCCGCGATACGGGCTTCGGCCTGGTTCAGGGCCGCAGGCTTGGGGCGCTGGGCATCAACCCCGGCTAGCTGGGCCTGGGCTTCCCGCAGTTGTGCTTGCGTGGCTTCTACCCGGCTGGTCAAGGGCAAGGGCGCAATCTGGGCGATAGTGGTTCCTGGTGCGACGGCATCCCCCTCCTTCAGGACAACTCGCTGAAGTTCCCCCGCCACAGGAGCCGCCACAACGAAGCGATCGCGCACCCGGGTTTGCCCCTCGGCATTCACAGTCACCTGCAAAGGACCACGCTCAACGGTGGCTAAATCTACCTCAGTGGGTTGCGGTCTCAGGCTGTAGGCGATTAACCCGGTCAGCCCCACAGCCCCCAAGCCATACCACACCCGGCCAAACCGGCGTTTCCGAGGGCGAGCCGGAGTCTCGGTGTCTGGTGCCAAGGTGCGTAGATGAGTAGGTTTAGTATGAGTCATGGGTTTGACCTACAGGTTAGATAGAGTTTTGAATTTTGAATTTTCCCCGTCTTGGGACGGGGCCGGGGGTGGGTTTCTACTTTGGGGATGGGGTGCCGGGGTGGTTACGGATT
>JAAUUR010000038.1 GCA_012031045.1 Leptolyngbyaceae cyanobacterium SM2_5_2 | reverse complement strand
AATGAGTCGTCAAACAATCTGTATCCAGTTACAGGGGTCGGCACCTTTCGGCGCACCTGCCGGATACAATCGCGGGGCACACCGGATCGTGTCGGGAGGATTTGGTCATCCTCCGGCTGCGGTCCATCACCAGCATCCGGCCGGCGACCACACCGTCGACTTCTTCATACACCAGGCGAACGTACCAATACCCGTCCAGCATTTCCAGCACTTTCCAACACTTCCACCACCACCCCTCCTCCTCCTCCACAGATTCCTCAACCGTTCGTACACCAGTCGTACCAGATGTTGAGTCACAATCCCACCGCCATTCTTCGGTTTGTTGCTCGGTTTCACGTAATGTTGTACTAGTGCAGCAAATCTTTCCAGCCATAGCGGGCGAGCATATCCCTGACCTGATTCATCAACTCTCAAGCAGCAGCGGCGAAATTGCTCTGGCCCCCTCCCTCCTCTTGCTAGGGAACCCAGAGTTTCTGTCCCGCCCAGACGGCACCCTTGATTTGGCCTTTGACTTCAAGGGCCAGCGCCTCGTCTTTCCGGAAGTTAACCGCCACTTCGATGCCCTCTACTCCCCCGCCTACATGACCCGCATTGCCCTGCCCCGCGAACCTGGCCCAGAGTACGCCATCGCCCTTAACCGAGTCATTGGGCGCTCCCAGGCCCTCTACGGCGGCTATCTCTCGCCAGATATGACGTTGCCAGAACCGCTCCAGCGGCTGGAAAATTAAGGCTTTATCTGGATTTTTCGGGATTTCTCCAGGGTTCTTCCAAAATTAAGAAAGCCAACAACTCGGCAATGTCTTGCCTGGAGAGGATTCACAATTGGTTTAGGCGGGTGAGTTCAAAATCCAAAATTGCTAAACCCACCCCTGCCTCTCCCACGAGGGGATGACCGGCCAAAATCCAAAATTGCTAAACCCACCCCTGCCCCTCCCAGGAGGGGATGACCGGCCAAAATCCAAAATCCAAGAAGCTTGCTCCTGTGACTACTCTCCTCCCCCAAATTGCCTACTGCCACCTGAGCCAAGTCACCGTCGTCGGGGCGGGCAACGTGGGCAGTAGCCTGGCCCAGCGCATCATTGAGCGCGATCTAGCCAATGTGGTATTGGTAGATATTGTAGAAGGCCGGCCCCAGGGCGTGGCGCTGGATTTGATGCAGTCGCGGGGTTGTGAAGGGCACAACCGCACCATTGTCGGCACCAACAATTACGCGGATACCGCCGATTCCGACATTGTGGTAATTACCGCCGGGTTGCCCCGTCGCCCTGGCATGAGTCGTGATGATCTGATGCAGGTCAATGGCAAAATCGTCATCGACACGGTGCAGCAGGCGCTCAAGTATTCTCCCCATGCCTGCGTGATTATTGTCACCAACCCGCTGGACGTGATGACCTACCTGGCCTGGAAGGTCAGCGGCCTGCCTCCGAACCGGGTCATGGGCATGGCTGGCGTGCTGGATTCAGCCCGCTTTCAAACCTTTATTGCGATGGAGTTGGGAATTCCACCGGGGGATGTCTCTGCCATGGTGCTGGGCGGGCATGGCGATTTGATGGTGCCCTTACCGAAATATTCCACCGTGAGCGGCATCCCGGTTACCGAGTTGATTCCTGAGCATCGGTTACGGGCGTTAATTGAACGCACCCGCAACGGCGGCGCTGAAATTGTGCAGTTGCTCAAGCAAGGAGGAGCCTACTACGCCCCGGCTTCGGCCACTGGTGTGATGGTGGAATCCATTCTGCTAGGGCAGTCGCGCATTTTACCAATAGCAGCCTACCTGAACGGTGAGTATGGCCTGGAGGATTTGTACCTGGGTGTACCCTGTCGGTTAGGCAAACCAGGCATTGAGGAGATCGTAGAACTCACCTTGACGGCAGAGGAAAAAGCCGCCCTGCAACGCTCCGCCGAATCGGTCAAAAGTGCCGTAAAAACGGCCCTAGCCACCCTCACCTAAGGGATTTCCGCCTTCTGCCTTCCGCCCTCCCCTAAAACGGCAGCTTCTTCTTACTGGCCTTGTCGCGGTCGTAGTCCAGCTCCTTCAGCTTTTTCATAATGCGGCTGAAGTACTCCTGCATGTAGTCTTCCAGGGTAGTGATCTCATCTTTATTCAGGCCAAAACCTGATACACCTCATCCATAGGTGCATCAAGGGGCTGGCTACCAGCTACCACTTCTACAAAGGCGAGGCGATCGGCAAAGTTCCACCCCCACTGGAAGAAGTAGGCCACCTTGCGAATGGCCCGCAGCAAATCCAGAGAAATGCGGGAGATTTTAGACTCCTGACCACACTTGCGTTCGCACAGGCGAATGATTTCGTAAGCCCCCCAGGCGCGGGTACCGGCCAGCGGAAAGCTGCGGTTGATGGTTTCTGGCGTAGACAGCGCCTTCACCGCAAACTTGGCGATGTCTTGGGTATCCATGTAGGCAATCGGGGCCGCTTCTCCCATCACCCAAATGGCCTGTTTTTCTAGAATGGGCATGGCGTACTGGCCAATCAACCCCTGCAAAAAACCGCAGGGCTGTAGCACGGTGTAATCTAGCCCCGACTCGGCCAAAAACTTTTCAGTGCAGCGCTTAACATTCATTAGCGGCACATGGGGAAATTTCTCAGAATTCAGAATAGAGATGAAAATGAAGCGCTTCACCCCAGCCGTCTGGGTGGCCTGAATAAGATTCACCTTGCCCTGCCAGTCCACTTCCTTGACAGACTCTGAGGGGCGAGCGGTGGCTGCGTCAATTACAGCATCAACCCCCTCCAGGGCTGGTGGCAGGGTTTCAGGTTTGGTGAGATTGCCCCGCACCAGGTCAACCCCCCACTCCCTCAAAAACCCAGCCCGCTGGGCACCCCTAACCAGGCAACGCACCTCGTGGCCTTCGTCCAGCGCACGACGTACAATTTGCCTGCCCAGCGTGCCAGTGGCACCAACAATAAGTACTTTCATGAGGGAGATGATACAAAATTTAACTTTCTCTAAGAATATCAGATGTATTCCCCCTCGTGAGCCACCGCAAACTGAACTACTCTTCGCCGCCCTGCACCCGCAGCATGAGAAAACCAACTCCCAGACCCACCAGGGTTAAGGTAAAAATCAAAATAGCGGTGTTAAAAATTTCAGCGCCCATAGGTTCTCCTTAATTTTCCGATCGCATTCTCTAACCACAGGTTTGCTACAGGGTATCGATCCCTGAAGCCGCCCCTATTTTAGACCAGTTTGGTGACTCATCGAATGTCCATAACGGCCCAACCATCTACCCTTTCAGCCTCAGACTCCTTACCTGAGGGGCGGTGCCCTCGCCTGGCCCTTACCCTGGGAGACCCATCTGGCATTGGCCCGGAGGTGGTACTCAAAGCCTTGGGCACAAGGGATTGGGCTACTTTGGCCGAGGTTACGGTTTTGGGCACGGCGGACGTTCTCGCCCAAACCCAAGCTGATTTGCTCGCCGGGGGATGTTCTCTACCGCTGCCCGATCTTAAACACCTGGCTATACGGGATATGCCCCTGGCCGCGTCGGCACTTACCCCTGGCCAGCTTACGGCGGCTACGGGCGAGGCTAGCTTTGCCTACTTGCAAGCCGCCATTCAGCAAACCGTGGCCGGTCAGTTTGATGCCATTGTGACTGGCCCTATCGCTAAGTCAGCCTGGCGAGCCGCTGGGCATAATTATCCAGGCCAAACGGAACTGCTCGCCGCCGGGGCTGGGGTCAAGCGCTTTGGCATGGCGTTTATAGCGCGATCCCCCACACCCACTGGCCCCTGCGGGCACTGCTGGCCACCACTCACATTCCGCTTAACCAGGTACCCACCGCCCTGACTCCCGAACTCCTGAGCCAAAAGCTTGCCTTACTCATTCACAGCCTAGCTGCCGACTTTGGCCTAACCCATCCCAAAATTGCCGTGGCGGGTCTCAACCCCCATAGCGGCGAGGGCGGTCAGCTAGGCTACGAAGAACAAGATTGGCTGATTCCCTGGCTGGAGCAGCAGCGCCAGCGCTATCCCCAGGCGCAGTTGGATGGCCCCATTCCGCCTGATACGCTATGGGTGCGTCCGGGGCAAGCCTGGTTTGGTACTGACCCCACAGCTACCGCCCAGGCCCACGATGCCTACCTGGCTCTCTATCACGACCAGGGGCTCATTCCCGTCAAGCTGATGGCCTTTGACCGGGCTGTCAACACAACCCTGGGGTTGCCCTTTATCCGCACCTCTCCCGACCACGGCACCGCTGTGGATATCGCTGGCCAGGGCATCGCTAACCCCAGCAGTATGATCGCCGCTATGGAGTTGGCAATTGAGCTGGCCCAAACCCGCCTTAGACAGGGATAGGCACCGCCCTAATCGAGTTTGCGCTGGAATGGATAAAACAGGCTGGTATGTCTGTGGCCATGATCGGCACTGGAGGGGATCCGGGCCATGCCCCAGCTCGTCGTACCTATGAAAAGCTGGGGTTTAGGCCATTTCCCATTGCCCAGTACTACAAAAAACTTTAGCTACCTCCATAAGCCTCTCGATTAAACCCTTGACCTCACCTCACTCATTCACCCCACCAGCTAACAACATTGCGATTCCGTTACAGCCAACTAAGCAACACTGGAAAAATTCAGCATTTATTAATGGCACTGCCCGCAGATTAAGGGGAGAATAAGCCAACGTTAGCTAGCCAAACCCTTAAAAATATCAGTAAACTAAGATACGGAATCTAAAAATTGATGCGAAATCTAAAGGTTCTTAACGAAGTCCGCGAGTTAACGTTTAGTTTTGTATAAATTCTCCATTCTTACAGGGTTTAGATATGCTTCAGTCCCTCCACTACTCCATCGACATCATTCGTGACGAGGCCCGACAGCTTGTTCAACAAGGCCTGGTTGGTCGTCAGCAACCCATTTACACCCTCTGTCGTCATATCCCGGCGAGGGAGTGGGCTGTGGTGGAGACAGAACTTGAATCTTCGGGGTTTTGCTGGCGCGATCGCGTGGCCGATTTGATGGGCCGCGAAGACTGGGAAAACGATTAGTAGAACCGGACAAAAACAGGAAGGCAAAAGAGCTAGAGAGACCCTTGGCGAATCCCCCCGTTCCGTGGTTCTAGCTCTTTCCCTTTGCCGTCTGATGCTGGCATTTTCCACACCATGCTCCTGCTCCCTACACAGCTTCCCTCCCGGAGCTAGCCTTGGCTGATAGCGGATCCACGTTTTATGGATCTACATTTCGGTTCGGATCGCCGTATCGATAGTCTCCTGTCTGCATTCGCACCTTGGTGATTAGGGCTGGTGGAGCTTCAGCTACCCCCCAATGGGCCTGAATAGCCTGGAGAAGTTGATCCTGCTGCACCCGAAAATCTGGGATGGCCCAACCCCGGTTGATAATGGCAAACCACACTGGCCCCTGGTCAGCCGTAGGAATCATGCCGGCTAGGGCGCTAACCTCGGCCAAACTGCCGGTTTGACGGCGGCAGTGGGAGGAATGCGGCGGTCAATTAGAGTGCCAACGTCCTCCCCAGAAACCGGCAACACATCCGCAATGGAGTAGCCCTGCTGACTCAGGGCTTGCTGCAACGCCACAGTCATAGCAACGGCTACACGAGCAGACATGGTGTTATCCATACCTAATCCTGACCCGTTGACCAAGTTCAGTTCCCCTACGGGCAGGTCGGCCCCCTCTGATGCTTTTTCAGCCACCACCTGCGCCCCACCAACCAAGTCGGCCATCTGTTGAGACATGACATTGTTGCTGTAGATATTCATGGCTTTAAGAATGGCTATCAGCGGCAAAGATTGATGCCGTACTATCCAGATGGGGGGCGATTCCAGGACATAGGCCGGCAGCCGCCGTACATCACCATCAATTTGCAGGCTGGGCTGGGCTGTATCCGGTTCTAACTGGCGATAGGCACTCCAAACTTCCCCTGACCAACGGGCGGTGGTCATCACCTGCTTGAGGGCCGCAGCGGCATCATCCGGGTCTGCCTGAAAGTTCATTGGGAATGGGCCAACAACCAGTAAATTCCCCGTTACCCGCTGAATTCCCAATGCTTGCAGGTGGTTGGCCAACGCAATCCCTTCTTCCCACACAAAAAGCGGGTCGCCGCTGCCCTGTACAATCAAATCGCCTACCAGCACTCCATTTTCAATAGGGCCGTTGATGCCTACCAGGGTCTCAAAGCGGTGGTCTAGGGGCCAGGTCTTTAGGGCCGCTAGTGTGGTAACTAGCTTGGTCAGGGAGGCCGCAGGCAACGGGACGCTACCCTGGTGTTGGGCAATGGCGCTATCCCCAACCTGAAGCCAAACGCCCTGGTCAGGGATAGACCAGCCCTGACGCTGTAGCCCAGCCAAATATTCGGACAGAATGCGGTCGATTACTGGGTCTGGGGTGAGGCCAGCCACCCAACTAGAGCGCCATTCTACCTGGATGGCTTGACCACTCAGGCCAGAGGGCTGGAGCGGCTGCGACTCTCCTATCCCAAATAACATCGAAAACAGCCCCAGGGGCATGGTTAGTAAGGTTAGCAACGTTACTCGCACAACCCATCCTCAACGCGGTAATGAGAGCCTTAGGGCCAACTCCCCCCAAAGATACACCAGGGATAGCGGAATAGTGGTTAGAGAATAGCTTCCTATTTTATAGGGTCGCTAGTTACACTGGAATTTAAGGAAAGTGTCTGTGGACTTGGTAAAGTAGAGCCATTCTGGTGAGCCAGGGTTATGCTTGGGAACTCGGGGGGTTAGCAATGAGTGAGCAAAATTCATACGAACTGCTGGGGCTGACGGAAGCCTCAACCTTCGAGGAAATTCAGGCGGCCCGCGATCGCTGATCGACGAATGCGGCGACGAACCCAAACAAAAGGCCGCCATTGAAGCGGCCTACGATGCCATTCTGATGGAGCGGCTGCGACTTCGGCAGGAAGGCAAAATTAAAGTGCCCGACCGCATCCGGTTTGCGGAAAACACCCCTGAGCCAGCCCCAACCAGCAAGTCAACCCCTTCCCTGCCTCGCCCAGAGTGGTTGTCTAACCTGGTAGATACCCCCAGTCGCGACGATGTAATTTGGCCCGCCGTGACCTTTAGCGGTCTAGCTCTGTTGGGATTCTATGCGCCATCTCTGGCCCTGGCGGTTGCCATTGGAGCGGCTATTTACTTCCTCAATCGCAAAGAGAACAAGTTCTGGCGCTCGGTGCTGTTGACCATTGCGGGGCTGGCCGCGGGGTTAGGGTTGGGCCTCACCGTGGGGCAGTGGCTAATTCCCCAGGGCGCTCAGGTGGCCTGGGCTACCCCGGACGCGATCGCCGCTGCGATTACCTGCCTCTCATTGTGGACGATTAGTAGCTTTTTACGTTAAACCAGCCGACACAGGCTCATACATGGGTCGAGTAGGCGACGCCTATTACTGAATAAAGGCTGGTAGGCAAAGCCTGTCTACAGGAAATCGAGGTTTTTTGCGATCGCAAAAGCCTCATTTCAGTGACATTCGTTTAATCACTTTCTGCCTTCGTACGAGGTTTTCTATTCTGCCTGCTACGCGCGAGCATAGCTCTGCTGCCTTCCTGCTGATGCCTTCCTGTAATAGAGCCCTCCAAAATTCCTGAGGAGCCTAACTTTACCCTAGAGTCAGCCTTAGATGCAGGCTGGCCACTCTGGAATATCTGCATAATTTCTGGCTTAGACAGAACTAGTTAGAACTAGAAACAATCAGTCCAGCAGAAAGCCTAAATTGTGGCAGCCGCTGCATTAGCTAGAACATTTTGACCGAGGGGCTTGGCCGGTTGCGAACCAGCTAGCTGCCCCAGTTTTTGGAATGCACTGCTCAAGCGTGCTTTCAGTTAATTGGCTAGCGCCACTGCCTAGGCTCTGTTATTGCGCTAGCGTAATGCACCAGCCTAAATTCAGCGGTGCATCGCACTAATGCGCCTGATGATAATTCAATTCATCAACCCAGGAGGCGATGTTTTGTTGTTACTTAATCTACCTAAAAAACCATTCATCCCATAGCAAAGCCATGATTTTTATACCTTAACACTTTGCTGTGGAGCTAGTTTAGTTTGTTTAATTGGCGTTCCCTCCGTATCGGCCTTAAATTTTCAAGCCACCCTCGACTTGCAGGATAATATCACCGCACCGCTGGGCGGTACCATCAACCTGACGGGGCTAACCCAGAGCAGGCCCGCGATGCCCTTTACGACCTCTTTAACCGCTATGTCGTTGAGCCAGAGGTCTTCCTGACCCTGACCACCCAGCGCCCAGTGGAGGTCACCATTGTCGGGGAAGTGCCGCGACCAGGCGTGTATGCCCTAACTGAAGCAAAATTATCGGTGGCCCTGGTAACGGCGGGCGTCACCACGATGCTGGTCGATCTGCGGGCAGTGCAGGTGCGTCGCCCCCTGACAACAGGGGATTGCACTATCTCCCGACAGCTGTGCCAGAGTTATTCTTCTCACCAGTTGCCGGGATGGCGAAGGCAAAACGACGACCGCCTTCAATTTGGGCTGCGATTCAGCCAGTACCCCAGATAGAGAATCTCTACATCCTCCCCAGCCCCGGCCCCCTGGATAATGCACCCGCAATTCTAGAGTCTGACCCCGTTTGCCCAGGTTTTAGCTAGTGCCCGTCCGGCGTTCGACCTGGTGATTCTCGATGCGCCACCGCTTAACCGTCCCAGCCGCGATGGTTTGGCCCTGGCCCCTGTTGCCGATGGTTTAATCCTGATTACCCGACCGGGCTATTGCCAGCGGGCAGAGCTAGAGGCTAGCCTGGAACAGCTTTTGGAGAGGACTGAACTGAAGCTGCTAGGGGCCGTGGTAAACGGAGTAGGCAATTGGAACTAAAAAGTAGCCTCTGTAGCCAGCAAAAGCCAGAGAAATAAAAGGCATCACCCGCTTGTTCTGCACAGGTGATGCCTGGTTTAGGGGTAATAACCCGTCAGTGATTTAGTCGGCGCTAGGGCGGTTAGACCAGCGTGCCACCATCCACCCGGCGGATGGCTACCACCGCCGGGCGAGGAGCCGCGTTGGTGGTTTTGGCAGGCCAGTTAGAGCCAATGGGCACTTCCCGCTGTTGCATAAACGCTTTGCCATCGGTGGTCATCATGGCAAAGCTGCGGGTTTCGGCGGCCATGTCCTTGCGGGTGCCACCAATTTCACCGGGGTGCTGGGCCGATATGAACATAGTCTTCAGGTCACCGGTTGTAAACGGCCCAGTCATTTCGCAGTCCATTGGGCCGTAGCCAAATACAAAGGACTTACCGGCATTCTCACCGTTCAACGGCATGTACCAGATGGAGTTGTTGCCGAACAAACCACGCAGGTTAGATTGGCTAACCGGCTTGCCTTCGCTGTCAATGCGGCTGGGCACAGCCCGGTTGTGCTTGTCGGAGGACATGTCCGTCACCATCCACAGATCGCCCCGGCTGTCGAGCTCGAAGTTGTCGGGGTTGGCAAACCCAACGCCGCCCTCAGCCGGTTCGCCACCCACATGCAGTATCTCCCAGCGGAAGGTCATGGCAGCGGGGTCGTTGCCATCTTCCCGTAGCTTCATGATCCAACCGTATTCGTAGGGGCTTTCACCGTTGGGGCCTTGGAAGATAGCTTTGTTGGGGCCACCATCACTGCTGCTGGGGCTGCCGGAGGTAAAGGCAATGAACAGGGTACCGTCTGCCCGTACCATGGTGTCTTCCGGGCGGGCCGTGGTGGTGGCACCAGCGGCATTACCCGCAAAGTGGGCATCGATTAAGATCGCGCCCTGCTTCTCAGTGGCATTGCCGGTGTACAGATCGCCCAGGGTCTTAAACTGGCTCTTGAAGGCGGCGATTTGGTCGTCGTTATCAACTTTCATAACGCCGCCATCGGGCCGGTTGGGCAGGGTAATCAGGCCGCCCTCAATCTGGCTGGGCAGGTCGGGATTGACCGGGGTATCAGCTTTGAGGGCAATCCAGCTACCCGTGCCATTGGGGTTAAACTTGGCGGCGTAGAGCATGCCATCGGCCAGCAGACGGGAGTTGGCCTTGGCGGTAGGATCGCTTACCGTACCAGCGCTAACGAACTTATAGAGGTGACCACCGCGACGGTCACACCCGGAATACATAGCCAGCTTCTGGCCCGCCACCGCCCGAATGCCCACGGCTTCGTGACGATAACGCCCCAGCCAGGTGTGCTTGGTGCCGTAGTCGTTGGGGTTGGCGGGGTCTACTTCTACCATCCAGCCGTACTTGTTACCGGCGTAGCCTAGAGCCGTACCCAGACCATCGAAGCCATCGGGGTTGATGAAGAAGGGCTTCTTCGAGGGGGACATGGAGGTGCCATCAGCGTTAACGCCTTCAGGTACGAAGTCCTGGAAGTTTTCCTCGGCACTAAACATGGTGCCCCAGGGGGTAGTACCGCCAGCGCAGTTGTTAAAGGTGCCGATGATGCGCTCACCCAGACCATCAATGTAGCCAATCCCGCTGGTCTTGCGGAACACAGCCGTAGCGGGGCCGGTAGCCTTCAGGTAGCGACCATCGGTAAGACCAGAAATACCGGTAATACGGCGATCGGCGTTGCTGTTGGTGCGAGTCCAGGTGCCGTTAGCGGCCTTGCGAACCGAAATTACGCCAATACCCAGATCAATCAGGGCTTCTTTGGAAATCTCCTGAATTTGAGCCTTGAGGGGGTTGCCATCGGGCAGGCTGTACACATCAATGCCATCTTCACCGGCAGCCTCAACCGCAGCTTTAACCTCGTCAAAGGGCAACTCTTTACCAAGGACGGGCTGGTAAGTTTCCATCCAGGTGAGGGCGCTGATGTACTCAAAGTTAATACTCAAAAAGCCCTGGCCAGGAGAGGCTTCAACATAGGATAAATAGTCGTTATTGTAGCCAAAGCGCGAATCTCCAACGGGGTCGCCCCAGGCACCAATCACGTTGTAGGCATAGCCGTCGGGCAACACTAAGTCATCTTTAACCACGTAGGTAGCAAATTCCGTTGGTTGCTGGGCCGGGGCCACCCCCCATGGTGACAACGGGCATTGGCATTTTAACTGGCTTAAAGGCTAACCCAGAACTAGCGGCAGCAGGTTGGGTGCCTAACTCCAAACTACCGCCAGAGGTCTTTGAAAACGATCCAAGGGCTACGGTGCCAGCGGTAGCACCAAAGAACATTAACAACTGTCTGCGATTCAGGCTCATTTCAAGTTGAATCCTTGTTATCAATTAGGGCTCCTAGTGGGGACGAACTCCTTCCGCAGCATGAACTTTCGGAAAAAGACGGATCCACAGCATCAGGAGAATTATTCACTAAAGGGATGAATTGACGTTTAAGAAAACGTGATCAATTGACAAAGGAGTGCGTGAAAATACAAAAGGATCCAATTTTCTTAACCCCACCGACCTATCCGCCGCCAGGATGAATCTACAGAATGTGCTTTTCGCCTAAAATTCATAACGTTATCTCACCCGTTGCAGTATGACCTCCAGCTACTACACCGGTTGCGCCGTTTGGGCCTACAAGGATTGGGTGGGCCAGTTCTACCCCAAAGGCAGCAAAGCCGGAGATTTTTTGCGGCTGTACGGCGAGCGGATGACCGCCGTAGAAGGCAACACCACCTTCTATTCGCTACCGGATAGTAAAACGGTTCAGCGCTGGGCCGATACAATGCCACAAGGATTTCGGTTTTGCCCCAAGCTGCCCCGGCTATTCTCCCACCAGGGCAAATTAGAGCCGTTTGTGGCCGAGGCGCACCAGTTTTTGCACACCCTAGCACCCCTGAGCGATCGCCTGGGGCCATTGTTTGTTCAACTACCGCCCACCTACAGCCCAGATTACCTGGCTGACCTGCAAGTCTTCTTGACCCAGTGGCCCCAGCAGCAGTGCTCCATTGCCGTAGAGGTGCGCCATTTAGACTGGTTTGCCCAGCCCCACGCCACCCGGCTCAACCAAATGCTCACAGACCTGGGGGTAGGCCGCGTACTGCTCGACACCCGCCCCATTTACGACGGTGCCGATCGGGATAGTGCCGATAGAGACAGTGAAGATCCCCAGCTGCAATCGGAACGCAAGAAACCTAAGGTGCCGCTCCAGCCAGTCGTCACGGCACCGTTTACCATGGTGCGCTACATCAGCCATCCCACCCTATCCGTTAACCAGCCATACTTTGAAGAGTGGACGCCACGGCTACGGCAATGGCTAACGGCAGGGCATCAGGTGTACTTTTTTGCCCACTGCCCCCAGGAAGCACAGTCACCGTCCATGGCCAGGGAGGTTTACCATGGCTTCAGCAGGCCGGAGTGGCCCTTCCAGATCTACCCTGGGATCGAGTCAACCAGCAGCAGGCCGAAGAAGCGGCAGCATCCGCTCAACTGAGTTTATTTTGAGGAATAGAGGAGTTAGGAAAGGGTACCTACCCATCCATTGGCAATGGGGAAGATTTTTTGTTCCTCAAGTTGCAGCGCTCCCAACCGGCCCAGTCTGGCCTATCCAATAAGTTCACACTCCTGACCGATGAGCGCAATAAACTCTATCGAGTGGCGCAAGTTCTTAATATGCCTATAAATACTCGCGCCCCAGGTAGGGTTGCAGCACCTCTGGCACCCGCACCGAGCCGTTGGCTTCCTGGTAATTTTCCAAAATCGCCGCCATGGTGCGGCCAATGGCCAGGCCCGACCCGTTCAGGGTGTGGAGGTATTGCGTCCCCTTCTGGCCAGTTTCCTTAAACCGAAGGTTGGCGCGGCGGGCCTGAAAATCCAAACAGTTAGAGCAGCTTGAAATTTCCCGGTAGGTGTCTGAGGAGGGCATCCACACCTCCAGGTCGTAGGTTTTGCAGCTAGAAAAACCCAAATCTCCTGTGCAGAGCTCCAGCACCCGATAGGGCAGCTTCAGCTTTTGCAGAATGTCTTCGGCATCGTTAACCAGGGTTTCCAGTTCCGCAAAGGAGGTGTCGGGGTGGACGAATTTGTACATTTCCACCTTGTTGAACTGGTGCAAGCGAATCAGGCCACGGGTATCTTTGCCGTAGCTGCCAGCCTCGCGGCGAAAGCAGGGGGTGTAGGCACAGTAGTGGATGGGCAGTTGGTCGGTAGTGAGGATTTCATCCCGGTGCAGGTTGGTGAGGGGCACCTCGGCGGTGGGGGTGAGCCAGAGGTCATCGCTGCGGCACTGGAAGCTTTCTTCGGCAAATTTGGGCAGTTGGCCAGAGGCCGTTAGCGCCGCCGAGTTCACCAGGTAGGGCGGCATCACTTCTAGATAGCCTGCCTGGGTGTGGCGATCCAGCATGAAGGTAATTAGCGCCCGCTCTAGCGCCGCCCCGGCCCCCATCAGCGCCACAAAGCGACTCTGGGCAATCTTTTCTGCCGCCCGCTTAAAGTCGAGAATGCCGAGGGTTTCGCCAATCTCCCAGTGGGGTTTAATGGGCTGCTGTGGCAGATACTCACTCCCCCAGCGGCGCACTTCTACGTTCTCGGTTTCGTTGGCCCCCACCGGGGTAGAATCGCTGGGTAGGTTGGGTAGGGCCAGCAAAAACGCATCAATCTGCGCTTTGATGTCGCGCTCCTGGGGCTCCAGGGTTTGCAGTTCGGCCTTAATCTGGTTGCCTTCGTCCTTGAGGGCGGCAACTTCTGGGCCATTGGGGGCGGCTCCAGCTTTGATGGTTTGGCCCACCTGTTTGCCAATTTCATTGCTGCGGGCCTGGAGTTGAGATCGCGCCGTCTCCAACTTGCGCTGCTGCTGATCCAGGGTTAGCAGAGGAGCCAAATCGTACTCTCCCCGCTTAGCCAAAGCCACACCTACCCGCTCCGGATTCTCCCGTATCTGCCTTAAATCCAGCACCGCCCTTTCCCCAGAATTCGCCAATTTATTGCCACGCTAAGCCTAGCCGATAGACCAGAATAGCAGCAAATGGGAGGAGAATTGGGGAGACGGGGGAGGATGGGGAAGTCAGGAGCCAGGAGTCAGAATGGGTTGTCTGAGTTAAGATCTCACAGACTTGCCAATTTCTCTTGGGCTTGGCCTAGTACGCTGAGGCAGAAATAACCCACCGCTTGATTCACTCGGAAACCCTGGTGAAATCTAGGGTTCTCCTCCTGGCTCCTAGCTCCCGCCCTCCGCCTTCCGCCTTGCCCTATTAGAGTACTTGCTCGATTTCAGCAATCTCAGGGATGAACTCCCGCAGACGGCGCTCGATGCCCATGCGCAGGGTCATGGCAGAGCTGGGGCAAGAGCCACAAGCGCCCTGAAGCCGCAGTTTAACAATGGGGCCATCGATTTCAACCAGTTCTACGTTGCCGCCATCGGCTAGCAGGTAGGGACGCAGTTCGTCTAACACCTGCTCAACATTGGTGGGGGTTAGGGCCAGAGTGGTCATGCCAAAATCCTTTCGCTTAGTGATGAACTACTTCTATTCTAAGGATTTCGTGGCCCAAGCAAAGCCTGAAGTTCTATGGTTGGCATAGGCAAGGGTAATTAATCATGCCACCTCCGCCCGTCTATTTTTTATAGCAAGGGGGCTCATTCTTTCGTAAGCTAGATTTTGGTCGGTCATCCATCGTAAACAGTCCCTACGTCAGAGAAATTGTGTAATTTGATTCTCAGGCAGGCCCTAGAGCCTTGCCCAACAGAGTTTTCGTGGTTTTGAGCAGACTTCAGGGCCAACCCAAGGGTTTCGTGGCCAGACTAGCGTCTTAAACGCGCCCACAACTGTTGTTAAGGAAAGTTTAACCATGCCATTTACTATTGACTCAGCCCGCAATATTTTTCCCAATACGCTGACCGCCGATGCCGTACCGGCTACTATTGCCCGCTTTGGCCAGCTCAATGCTGAGGATCAGCTGGCTCTGATTTGGTTTGCCTACCTAGAAATGGGCAAAGCCATCACCATTGCTGCGCCCGGGGCCGCCAGTATGCAATTTGCTGAATCCACCCTGGAGGAGATTCGCAAGATGCCCTTCCTGGAACAGTCTCAAGTCATGTGCGATTTGGCTAACCGGGCGGATACTCCCGTTGGTCGTACCTATTCTACCTGGTCGGCCAACATTAAGCTGGGCTTCTGGTACAAGCTTGGGCAATGGATGGAGGAAGGCCTCGTGGCTCCTATTCCTGAAGGCTATCAACTATCGGCCAATGCGGCAGCGGTGTTGCAATCCATCCGCACCCTAGAACCTGGGCAGCAAATTACGGTGCTGCGCAATGCCGTGGTGGATATGGGGTTTGACCCCAAGCAAATGGGCAGCTACAACCGGGTCGCAGAACCGGTGGTGCCGCCTCAATCAATTGGGCAGCGCAGCCAGGTAACCATCGAAGGCGTTACTCACCCCACCATCCTGGCTTACATGAATAACCTGAACGCCAACGACTTTGACGCGCTGATCGAGCTATTTGCTCCCGACGGTGCCCTGCAACCTCCCTTCCAGCGTCCGATTGTGGGCAAAGAGGCGGTGCTCCGGTTTTTCCGGGAGGAATGCCAAAACCTGCGGCTAATTCCAGAGCGCGGCGTAACCGAGCCCGCCGACGATGGCTTTACCCAAGTAAAGGTGACGGGTAAAGTGCAAACCCCCTGGTTTGGCGGCGGTGTAGGGATGAACATTGCCTGGCGGTTTTTGCTTAATGCTGAGGGCAAGGTTTTCTTTGTGGCCATTGACCTGCTGGCCTCACCCAAGGAACTGCTGAACCTGGTTCGCTAAGCCAGGTTTACCTAACCAGGTCTACCCTAACCAACGGACAACCCCCACCCATGACAACGCCCTCTCCCTAGAGGGCGTTTTGCTAAAATGAGAGATTGCAAAAAATCGTAATACGTCTTTAATATAGAAAAACATTAACTCTATCCATTAGCAGCCTTAGCAAGCTTCAAGCATCTTTTAGTATAAGAGTACTACTGTGGTTTCAATGACGAAGACAACGGAATTCCAATGGTCGCCGGAAGAAAAGGCGGTTGCCAAGCTGGCCTTTTCTACGGCCTACAACCGCGAAATTGACACGCTGGTCAGGGTAGTTCGCGAGCAGGCCACTCACCTCAGCTCGATGGATGAAATCTGGCAGCTGCACGACTTTTTGAGCGCCCGCCGCCACGAGTTGGATGGCAAGTATGACGATCGCGAGTCAGCGCTGATTTTTGTCTTCTCTAGCCTGGTTAAAGACGGCTGGCTCAGCCTGGATGAGCTCGCTGGGCTAGACTCAGCCAAGGTCTCTAAAATCGCCGCGTTGACCCGTATTCTCTAATCTCAACTCAATTAATGCGCCTTCAGGGCAGTGCCGATGTACATAATGCGCCTGTCGTCATCAAAGCGAGCCTGAAATTGCCCTGTGTGGCGGTAATGGCGGTAGGTGGCCCAATGTTCGCTAACGGTGCTGCCAAACAGATTAAAGCCGCCGATTTGGCTAGAGCTAAATCCATTTTGTTCTAGCATCTGGGTGAGTTCTGCTGGGGTAATGAACTTGTGCCAATCGTGGATGCCACGGGGAATCTGGCGGAGGAGGTTTTCTAACAGCCAGATCATGACCAGGCGCGATCGCCCCGTGCGGTTAATCGTATCAAAGCAAAAGATGCCACCCGGCCTCAGCACCCGGCTGATTTCGGCCACCGCCTGGGCCGGGTCGCCGCATGCTCCAGCACATCCACACAGATTGCGCTATCAAAGCTGTGATCCAGGTAGGGCAAATGTTCAGCGGTGCCGCAAGCGTAGGTAATCGGTAGGTTTTCCTGGGCCGCGTGGCTTTGGGCGGCAGTAATGCAGGCAGCGGAGGGGTCAACCCCCCAAACCTGGGCACTGCGCCGGGCCAAAAACTCACAGGTAAAGCCGCCGCCACAGCCCACATCCAGCACCCTCAGCCCCGCCCAACTGGGCACCACCGGTCAAAGTACTCAAACCGGAGGGGGTTAAGGCGATTGAGGGGGGCAATGGTCGCCTGTTCATCCCACCAGTGGGGGGCTTGCTGGTCGTAAAATGCCAAGTTGTTGCGGATCATGGGGAAGCGGGCTATGGAGGTGTCCATCATCATTCCCACACGGAACGAGGCCCGCTGTCTAGGGCATACCCTGCGAGCGCTCCAGGCCCTTGACCCAGCCCCCCAGGAAATTCTCCTGGTGGATGGCGATAGTGCCGATGGAACAGTGGAACTGGCCAAAACCCTGGCCGAACAGCTTGACCTACCGCTTCGAGTACTGCTGTCTGCCCAACCTAGGCGGTCTATTCAACTAAACCTGGGAGCAACCCAGGCCACGGGGGATATCCTCTGCTTCCTCCATGCCGACACCCCTGGTCCCCAATGACCTGGGAACTATTCTCCAAACCACCCTGGCCGATGCGAACACCGCCTGCGGTGGTTTTATCGCGCTGATGGTAGGGCCAAACACCACCCGCTGGGGTATCTCCTTGCACAACATCCTCAAAACCTACTACGCGCCGCTGCTGTTTCGGCCCCACCTGTTCTTTACCAGGGGTTTGCGGCTGTTGTTTGGCGATCAAGTCATGTTTTGTCGCAGAAATGATTTTTGGGGCTGTGGAGGCTTTGATACTTCCCTATCCATTTTTGAAGATGCCCAATTATGCCTGCGGTTGCTCGATTATGGCCGCATTCGCCTGGTGAATCGCATTGTTCGCACTAGCGATCGCCGAGTGGCAAAATTAGGGGTATTTCGGGCCAATGCCATTTATTTTTATGTTGGTATCCTTTGGGGATTGGGGATTCCTGCGGACTATCTTAAACGCTTCTACCAAGATATTCGCTAAGTCTCGGCTGCGAGCTTCTTTTTTGGCGATCGCATTCAGGTTGAAAGTCCGAGGTATTTTGTCTGGAGTTTTAGCAATTTTCTGGAAACGCCAAGCTTTTTTGGCGGCGGAGGCAGCAATTTTCGGGAAGTGCCAAGCTTGTCTCTCGGAGCGCCGAGTCATTTTCTCCAGTGATCGCCTTGTGATCAGGATTTTTTATGGATTTTCTCCATCAGCCTCAAAAATCGAATTCATCAGCCTCCTGACTTTGAGTGGGCCGGCGACTCCCCGGCGCGGCCTGGGTAACAACAGAGGAACAATCCCGCCAAAAATTGCCCCGCCTCCCGCACAAAAAGCCAGTAAAACCCCAATCGGTAGCCGCACCGACTCAAAAAACAGAAATTTAATCGATACTGCCGGATCGAAGTTCTGCACCGAAAAATCGCGATGCAGCCAATCCAGGCCGCCATCATCAGGGAAACTAAAAAATTGGCGATCGCTCTCATCGTTTCAACACCTTAGCACTTACAACAAGGCCCGCTTTCAGTCTAAAGAAAACGCTGCCCCCAAAGAGAACAGCGTCAGTTAAGGTTTTAGCAAGCTTCCGTCGGTGGCAAGGGGCGATCGCACTTCCCGACTTAAACATCGTAGTAGAGCGCAAACTCATAGGGATGGGGACGCAGGCGCATGGGGTTCACCTCATTGTCGAGCTTGTAAGCAATCCAGTTTTCAATGAATTCATCGGTAAAGACGCCCGTGTCGGTCAGGAAAGCGCGATCGGTTTCCAGGGCTTCCAGGGAAGCTTCCAAGGACGCCGGGGTGGAAGGAATACTGCTCAACTCGTCGGGGCTGAGGTCGTAAATATCCTTATCCAAGGGGCTGGCCAGGATCGGATTTCATTTTTGATACCGTCAATCCCCGCACAGAGCATCGCAGCAAAGGCCAGGTAAGGATTACAAGTAGCATCAGGACAGCGGAATTCCAAGCGCTTCGCCTTGGGATTCGAGCCACTCAGGGGAATGCGAATGGCCGCCGAGCGGTTGCCCTGGGAAAAGACCAAGTTAACCGGTGCTTCAAACCCCGGAACCAGACGCTTGTAGGAATTTGTAGTCGGGTTGGACAGCGCCAGAATGGCCGGAGCGTGCTTGAGCAAGCCCCCAATATAGTGCAGCGCCATTTTGCTCAGGTTTGCATAGCCATCATCCCCCCAGAACAGCGGCTGGCCATCTTTCCAAATGGACTGGTGAGTGTGCATCCCAGAACCGTTGTCGTTGAACAAGGGCTTAGGCATAAAGGTAACCGTTCGACCACACTTTTTCGCAACATTTTTGATGCAATACTTGTAGATCATGACGTTATCGGCAGTTTTCACCAA
>JAAUUR010000037.1 GCA_012031045.1 Leptolyngbyaceae cyanobacterium SM2_5_2 | reverse complement strand
GAGAGGTGGAGAGGCGGGGCATCCCCCTTCTGGGAGGGGGTAGGGGTGGGTTCTTCTGGGAGGGGCAGGGATGGGTCTGCTATTCTCCAGAAATGCGGCGCAGGTAGGCTTGAGCTGTGCCGTAGATCAAGAGCGCCAGGGCAACGGTGGCCGGGAGAATCAGTAGCCAGTTGCGACGGGTGATTTGCCACAGCCAGGGGTAGGGGGCCGTGGTGGACAGTTGCACCTGGGGAGACTGGCGCAGCACAGCCAGGTGGTAGTCACTGCTGGCGTAGGGGTCAGGATCGGGGGTTTGGGCGCTAACCAGCACAGTGTCCCCTTCAATTTGGTAGAACAGGGGGTCATAGCGCAGCAGGTCAATCATTTCGGCCAGGGCGCTATCATTACGGCCGCTGAGGGCCAGCACCACTCGCTGGTCGTTCCAGGGAGATAGGACAGATTTCATCAACCCTTCGCCATCGGGGAGGGGTTGCACCTGGCTGGTGCCCCACTGGCGCAGTTGGTTGGGGCGCAGGGAAAAGCCCTCGTCTACCAGCAGCTCAGGAAAAGGAAAGCGGGGTTGGGGGCCGATGGCAATCAGATGACGTTCTTGGCGCAGGTCGTCTTTGAGGTCGGTCTGACGTTTAACCAGCAATTGAACGGAATCGGCCACGCTGAGGCGGCCCAGGCGTTCGGCTAGTTCCAGCAGCACATCAACATCGGTCTGGCTGGGAGAGTTGGGCATCACCACCGCCGTAGTCGAGAGGTCTTGGGGAGCCGTAAAAGGGTAGCCAGTTTTGAGCAGGTCTAAATTGGGTAGTTGAGCCACCGCCGAGCGCTTCAGCGTAAAGCTAGAGTCGCTGTGGATGGTGCCCCAGAGCTGTTGATCGGTCACCCGGCTACAGGAACGGCGCTCCCTAGGGTCAAGGCGAAAGTTGATATTAAGCTTAGAGGAGGGGGTAATACGATCTGCCGGTAGGTCTACCCGTAAGGTTTTTCGGCTGGCACCCTGCACCGAGGTAAGCCGCTCTCCCTTCAGAGAAACGCCATCTAGCTCTACCTCCACCAGGGATGTGAGGGTATTAATTTGAGGGCCATAGCTGTAAACCAGTTCTAGAGAGCTGCCGCGTAGAATCTGGTCATCGGGCAGGGCTTTGAAGTCAAGCTCCAGGGCTGGCGCATGGGAGCCACGCACCGTCAGGTCGCCAACGGGTTCGCGGTTGGGTGTGGTCAGGTCGCTTAGCAAAAAGGTTTCGGTATCAGGGAGATAGCCCGGCCACTGGCGCGGCGGCGGCGAGGGCAATTCTGACACCTGGTTAACTACCAGGGCATGGCCCGTAGCAATTTGCTGGTCAGGGGTTTGCACCAGGTATTGAGTCGCCTTGGTTACTCCAGCTGTGCCGTTGCCAGTAATCACCAGCACGGGGGTGCGCTCCTCATTGAGCACCGCCCACATCAGCAGCCCCGCCTCCTCCGGTAGGGGATTGCCCGCCTGATCGACAAACTGGTTATCTTGCAGGTCAAAGGGCAGGTCCAGGTTGGCTAGCTGGGGCTGCTGGTCGGGGGTGCCTAGCATAATCAGCCCCTCTTGGGAGCCAAGGGCATCTAGGGTTTTGATCAACCGGCTCTCCAAAGGGCGATACTGGGCGCTGCGTCCTAAATAGGCTTGTAGCCGGGCGGTGGCGGTAAGCCAGTCGCTATCTTCCAGGCTGTTGGGTTGCAGGTAGGCCACCTGGTTGGGTTGCAGGCTCAACTTGTCAAACAACGGATAGGGAAACTGGCTGAAATCTGGCGTCACAGCCTGGGGCTGAAAGTCAAACACCAGCTTGGAGTCGGGCAGCACTTCCGTCCACAGAGAGGGGTCGTAGGGATCCTGGGTGCAAGTAGGTGAGTTGTTTTGCAGCGCCGCTACCACTAGCTCGTTATAGTCTTGCAGCAGGTCAACGGGTACCTCAAATACGGCCTCGCCAATTTCGCCCATCGGCTGGTTGAGGGGCACGCTGCCAATGCTGGTGCCGTTAATCAGCACGGTCAAATTCGAACGGGTGGCATAGAGCGCTGGCGAATGGCGGTAGCGCAACAGCACCCTGGCGGTTTCGGTAGACCAACTCCGGGGCCGGGTAAATTGCAGCCGCTGCTCGTCATAAATGCCGCTAAACCGTAGGCGATTGCCCACCACAGGGCTGCGGTTGAACTCCAGCACGTACTGCCCACCCTCAGCCGGGGCCAGGGTTGGTGGGGTGGGCAGGTTTTGGGGCAGCACAATGTCATTGCTGGCCGCCGTTGGGGAATCTGAGGCTGGAACTTCTTGGGCCAGCAGAGGTTGGCTGGTAATTAGCAAGAGAGTGAGCAGGTAAAGCGCCAGGCGGTGGCGAGAGCGAGGGGGGGAGGAGGGGGAAGTGCATGGGGCGTAGAGGGGAGAGGGTGAAAGGTGGTAGGTAAAAGAGGGGAAGAACGAAAAAGGGGAAGAGAGAGGAGGGAGGAGGGAAGAACGAAGCGGGAATTTGGTGGGGCATCCCCTCCTGGGAGGGGCAAAGGGTGGGTTCTTCTGGGAGGGCTGGGTCAGCGACAGGCACTACCGCTGGCTTTGAGGCGGTCGGGGGAAACCTCCAGGGGGAGAAGGCCAAACCAGGCCAGATTTTGGGTGTAGTAGGCTACGTCGCTATCCCAAAAGCCGTTGCGGTAGGCGGGCTGGAGCTTTTGGCGATAGATGGCTGCGGCGGTGGTGGGGTCAACTTCAGACAGAGCCAGGTAAAGCATGGCGTAGTGGGCGGTGGCCTCGTAGCTAGATTGAGCGCCACCGTCCAGAGTCAGGCGGGCGGGCAGGCGACCATCCCGCTGCCAGCGAGCCACTAACACCGGAGTACGCGTCTTCAGGTAAGCTTCGGCGCGGGGTCGTCAAACCAGGCGGCATCCTGGCTAATGCGCCACCAAACGCGGATGGCATCAAAGCTGTAGCGACTTTGCAAGGGAAAGTCTAGCTCTAGCTGGCGGTAGGTTTTGGTAGTGGGGGTCGTAGGCCACCCAGTCGGGGGGCAGGCCGGTGGTTGAGAGCCCGGCCAGGTCATCCAGCATGGCGTAGCCGCTGTCAATCAGGCTGGCCCAGTCGCGCTCAGGATCCACTTCAGCGAACAGCCGCAGGCTGGCCGGGGCAAAGTAGGAGGGGTTGAGGATGAGGCGGTTGGGTTCGGCAAAAAATGCCTCGGCGGGGCCAGGCAGCAGTTGGCGGCGGCCATCGGGCAGCAGGACGGTGCCATGTTCCCAAATGTCCGCCAGTAGGGCGCGAGCCTCGTCTAAGTACTGGGGACAGTGCCAGCGTTGGGCCGCCAGGATCAGGGCGGTGGCGGCGTCAATGTCGGCATCAGTGGCAAAGTTGCCGTCTTGAATGCCCCAACTGCCATCGGTGCGCTGGCCCCACTTCCAGGCCCAGAGTAAATCGGTGGGTTGACCGTTTTCGTCCTGACGAGCCAGGTTATTTTTGGCCCAGGCATAGGTGCGCTGGAAGGTTTCGGGGTCGTTGATGGCCACTGCCCGCAGCATGGCGTAGGCTTGCCCTTCGGAGACGGTGCGATCCTGGGCTTCGCGGTCAATCACCCGGCCATCCCCCTGAATGAACCGACTGCGGTAGGCTTTCCAACTATCCACCAGGGTTTGGTTATGGATGCTCTGAACGGGTAGGGAGAGGCTGACGTTAGCGCCCAGCTCAGTGCAGGTACAAGCGGCCGTCTGAGTACAGCCCGGTGACACCAGCGCCAGTACTAGCGCCAGGGGTAGCACCGAGAACCAGAGGCGTTTCTGGGATTTTCTAAGGTGTGGTCTTCTCAGGTTAAGCATGGTAAGGCACTGGCAGGGGAGGAGGGGATGGCGGAGGGCGGAAATCGCCAATCCAAAATCCAAAATCCCTCCAAGGGCAGAGTTAGGACGGATTAATAGCGCTCCCAACTGGGTTGAAAGCCTCGGCGGCGGAGTAGTTCAAACTCAACGTCCTGGGTGCGTTGCTCCAGGTTGGTGGGGCGGCCTGCGCCGGGGGGGGAGTTGCTGGAGCTGTTCCAGACCGGTTAACTTTTTGTCGTCGGCAATGTTGAGTTCGGCGATCGCATACTGGGCCTCCCAATAGTCCGGCGCAATGGCCAGAACCTGGGTGTAGAGCGCCCGGGCCGTGGCTAATTCGCCCTGCTGAAACGTCACCCCGGCCAGGGCGCTGAGGGCACCGAGGTTGTCGGGTTCCTGGTCTAACACCCGCTGGTAGGCTGAGGCTGCCAGGGGTAGGTCGCCCTGCTGCTGAGCCAGCTCGCCCTGGAAAAAGTACACGGCGACATCGTCAGGATTAGCGGCAATCAGCCCTTCTAGCTGGGTTTGAGCCGCTGTTGGATTCGTCTGGGCCAGCAGTTGAATGGTGCGCCATTGCAACCACAGGTCATCCGGGCGCTGGGTTAGCAAGGTCTGGTAAAGGTCGGCGCGGGCGGCATCGGCGGGCAGCGCCCCCACCAGGTCAAAGAGTTCTGGCGGAGGATTATCCAGGGATTGGGAAGCCAGCCAACTGTCCAGGGTTTCTGTGGCGACGGTGGCGGTCATGTGGCCGGTGCGGTAGGCCAGCAGGGCGTAGCCAAGGGTGTAGTCGGGGGTGTTAGGGTCTGCGGCGATGGCCGCCTCGTAAACCCCCAGCGCCTTGGCAGGTTGGCCTTCCAGGGTGCGCACAAAGGCCAATCCCCGCAGGGCGGCGGCGGTTACAGGGGGATTGGGCTGGCGGGCCACAATCTCCTCGTAGCGCTGGGCGCTGGCCTCCAGGTCGCCCAATTGTCGCTCCAGATCGGCTAGCAGCAGTTCGCTGCCCCAGTCGGTTTGCCCCATTGGGGTGGCGCGGTAGCGGGTCAGGGCTTCCTTGGCGGCCTGCAAATTGCCCTGGGCCAGGTGCATCTGTGCCATGCGGTAGGTCAACAGGGGCGCATCCACCGTTGCGGCTACGGTCTCGTAAATGGGCAGCAGGGCCGGATCGGGGTTATCCAGACGGGCCAGCGCCGTGGCAATGGCCCGCTGCTCTGGCACCGAACTGGGCATGGGCGACAGCAGTGGTTGGAGTTGAGCCGTCACCGTCGCTGCACTGATTTCATCCAGGCTGTAGGCCAGCAGGCTCGATCTCACCGCCAAACTCACCACCGTCGGGTTTTCTGCCCCTAGCCGCTGAAACATCTCCAGGGCCAGGGTTTCGGTGTCGGGCCATTCGCTCAGCACATCGGCCACCTCCACCCGCAGCCCGTAGCTGGGGGCCGGGGTAGCCGCTAACGCCTGCCGATAGAGCACTGTGGCCTGCTCAAATAGGCTGGGGTCGAGCTGACGGCGACCAATGACACTGTAGGCGCGGGCCAGGGGCAACCGGGCCACGGCCACACCTTCTAAGGGCGCTAGCAACTCCAGCGCTTTGGCCGTCTGGCCACTGGCATCGTAGGCGTTGGCCAGGCTGGAGCGAATCCGCAGCGATAGGTCATCTCGGACGGTCGGCCCCGCGCAGTTGTGGTTCCAGCACCGCGATCGCCGCCTGGGGATTGCCCGTCTCCTGCAAGGCCAGGGCGTAGGCGGTTAGGGCTTCCACGGGAATGGCCGAACGCTGCCGATAGCGGTTGAACAGGGCCAACCCCTGGGCGTAGTCACCGCTGAAGGTATAAATCTGCGCGGCCCCCAGCAGGGTTTGGGCAGAGGGGTTGCTGGCTAGCAGGCGATCGTAGTCAGCCAGGGCTTCGGTGAAGCGCCCCTGATAGCCGTAGAGTAAGGCCCGCTGACTACGCGCCGTGGCGTTGTTCGGGTTCTGCTCTAGCAACCGAGTCAGGGCGGTAATTCCCCCTGCTTGCCACTCAGATCGGTAGCCCCCCAGTTCGCCCAGAGCCGCCAGCGCCGTGGGGTTATCCGGGCTGACCTGGAGCACGGCCTGGTAAGCCGTCCAGGCATCGGCATCACGCCCGGCTCGCTGGTAGGCTATCGCCAAACCCAGCCGAGCCTCCGGGGAATTCGGGGTACGGGCCAGCGCCGCCTGAAACGCGGTAATCGCATCGTTTACCCAACCCCGTTCTAACAAGGCATAGCCCTGGCTCACCTGGGGCGATCGCTGAGCCACCGCACTCGGTGCCACCGCGGCCTCCAGACTCACCATCAGCGCCATTGTGACCAGCACACTGTCTACTATCCGCTTCATTGTCCTGACCTCCGCAAGGGATTCCAAACCAGGTCGTAGCGCACCCGGAAACCGAGATAGGTCTCTGTCCAGGCGTTGCGCTGTTGCAGGCTAATGCCCGCCCGCAGGTTGTCGAAAATTTCGGCGTCGTAGAACAGCTCCCAAACATCGGGTACCGGGTTGCCGCTGGTCTGCCGTAGGGCGCTGTTAGAGAGCTGGCGGCCATAGCCCAGGCCCAGGCGATCGCCCGCCATAAACACATCCAGCCCGTTGACGCCGAGGCTATAGGTTTGGCCGCTGACCCCTAAGGTCTGGTTGGTATACCAGCCGTAGCGGCCAAAAATCCCCAGATTAATGCCTGGGATAAAGGCTTCGGCATTGATTCCAAAGCCATTTTCGCGATCGCCCAGCCGCGCCCCAAATTCGCCATTACCCCGGTCAACGCTAGCCAGTTCGGCAAAGCCATCGCCCTGGCCTGCGTCCCGCGAGGAAACATAGGTGCCCCGAATAATGGCATTACCGAACCGCACCCCCACCTCGCCCGCAAAGGAATCCAGGGAGAAATTCCCCAGCCCCCGGCGTGAGGAGAAGGTCGTTGCGGTCAGGGAAAGCTGGTCGATCGGCGTCCAGTTCACCAGTAGGCCAGGCCGGGAAGAAATATTTACCGTGCTGAGGGCCGGATTGGTTTGAAATACCGGGTTAAAAAAGTGAGTCAGCGAATCCTTCGCAAAGCTGTTGCGATCAACGTAGGAGGTCAAGTCCATTAGCCCCACCGTTAGCCTCAGCTCTGGCAGGTTGGCGGGGAGGCGGTTAGATACAGCTCGTTGAGGTTGAACCCGGTCTGGTCATTGTCTGAAAACGACTCGCCGGTGCTCAAATCCACCGTAGCCCCGGCAAAAAACCGAGGGACTCAGGACATAGATGCCGCCAGTTCGGAGACGAGCAGAAGTGTCGTCCCCCTGCTGCAGGAAGGCCGCCTGGAAGAAGACCTGCGATCGCTCCGCTGGCGCAATGGATTCAGCTGTATCCGAGAATTCCGGCGGTTCTGGGCCTTGGGTCACGGCGTCGGGCTGGATGGCCGCGGGCTCTGGCTCAGACAGCGGCTGGCTAACATTTTCGCTTTCTGAGCTTTCCTGGCTCGGTTCAACAGCCTGCATGGGTGGCAGAACGTCACCCACCGGCGGCTCCGCTGCCGCCTCCCGAACCAGTTGCGCCACCAGCGGCATCGGCTGGTCTAATTTAGAGACTTTGACGAGGCTCCCAAGCGTTGCGATCGAGCGCAAGTCACTGTCTACATCCGCCGCCCCTGTTGTAGCAATGGCATCGCTGGAGTAAGAGGCTGACCCAGCTTCCTCCTGTAACAAATTAGCGGCCTCAGGCCCAAAGTCTTCAGTAGAATACGTCGTTTTGGCTAACGAGTTTTCTAAATCAGCCACAGTGGTATCTGCCACCGCAGACCCAATTGTCATAAAGGATGTGGCACTTACAATACTAAGACTCAGCCCATACCGCAGAGCCATCCAGTTCATCATAGGAAAACTCCGTAGAAATAATAAGAAAAATAAGCAGGAAATCTTATTTGGGGTTATTCAAAACCTAGATCTAGACAATCAAAAAGAAGTTGTCTTTAGATAAAGGTTCTGCAAGTGATATTGTCTTCTTGAAATGCTTAAAAAAACCGCCTGAAATATAAAGATTTTCTATTCCAAATGGTTTTTTCCGGGCTATTTACACTTGAGATTATGCTCCTCTTTGAGCCAGCAAAAACCTGGCATATGTCCTAGAGCAACTCCAAAACTGGATACATCAGATCGAGCTTCAGATCAAGCTTTAGGCTCTAAAAGCGCAGCTGACTGTGACCCTAAGAAGTTTAGACTTCAGGGAAAGCCGCTTGCTCAATAGAGAGCCTATGGAGGAATCAGGTTAGATTCCAGCCCTAATTCTGTTTGAATGCCAAGGTAAATATATACTAATCCTTCTCTCAAAACTACAGGCGACGAATTCAGGATGATCGGCATCAAGCTCCGATCTAAAGGAAAAGTAAAAGCGCTAGTTCTTATTACAGCTTGCTTACCAAGCATCAGGACAAATATTTAAAGAAGAATCCTAAATTCCAGCGCTTGATGAAAGGTTCTAGAATCTGCCTGATCAGACTTGCTACGTCTTTTGAATTATGTTTACTTAGGTCTATTCCAACCTATAATTTTCGCCCTATATGAAAGCGTTAGTGATTAAATCAAGTGTTCTATGGGGTTTGGTGATATTGGCTGGTAGCGGGTGCAAACTCCAGGTCCTTCCCCAAACCCCAACGGCTACCACTCTAACCATCACCACTACCCGTGAAGAAGCTGGGGAATTTGTTGTAAAGGGCACCACCAACCTGCCAGACGATACCCGGCTAACCGCCGTTGCCCTGCGCTATTTAGAACTCAACCGTCCCATTGGCGACCAGGGCCGAGTGGTTTATTCGATTCTGGCCTACCAGCCAGCTACGGTTGAAAACGGTCAGTGGACGGCCCGGTTAAATCTCTGGCAAGTGGCGGCAGATGGGCGTTATCAGGAATCCTGGCAGCCTCAACTGGAGGCCTTGAACCTAAGCGCCACCCCTGACTCCTCCGTGCAATTTGCCGTTACCCTGGCCCCGCCAGAACTTTTTACGGCCCGCCATCTCAGCCTTAGCCAGAATAGCCCTCAAACCCTTGCCGGGTTACGTCGTCAAACCCCCGATGGTGACCTCTTCCTGTGGAATAGCATCCTTTCAACCGTAACCCTGCCCACCGGACAAACCACTCCCCCCACAGATTTGGCCTCCGACCAGAATGGTGGCTGGGGAGAGCGCTATCGCCTGGTACCAGAGCCACCCCTACCCTACACCCTCACCCCTGAGGACGAGCGCAAAACCAATGCACCCCCTCACCCCGCAGAATTTCTACAATAACTGAGACCATCTAAATGCTATTGTCCCTGGCCGACTCGCCCACCCTTGCCCTGTTCCCGCAGTACACAGGGTAGGGTAATGAAAACCTCTCAAACTGGCCAATCCAACCGTTAACCAACCGTTTCCCGCCTTAATTTTCCCCCTTACCGACTACCGCCTCAGCTCAGCTCGTCATCGGCAGCATGGTTTCCAGTTCACTGGGCAAGTCAATAATGGCCTGTAGCAGGTTGGTATGCTCCAAATTAGCGCCAGCCAGGTCGGTGCCCAGCAGGTTGGCCCCCAGCAGATTCGCCCCGCTTAAATCGGCATTAGCCAGGCAGGCTCCCCACAAATCGGCGTACATGAGGTTAGCGCCAGCCAGATTAGCCCCCCGCAAGTCAACCCCGGTAAGCCGCGTTTCGCTTAGGTCTGCACCCCATAGCGAAGCCCTTGGTGCAATGCGATAGAGGCTGGTTGGGATTTGAAAACCTGTCGGGAACTGCGTACTGTCGCTATAGATTGCGCCTTGTAGGTTGGTTTCGGTAAGTTGACAGCCCTGCAGGTTAGCGCCAATTAAATTAGCCCGCCGCAGGTCGGCATAGCTTAAGTTGGCCTGGCCCAGGTCGGCCAGCATTAGGGTGGCACCACTGAGGTCAGCGTAGCGTAGGTCGCAGTTACCCAGTAGCGCACTGGAAAGGTTAGCCCCGCTTAGCACAGCCCCAAAGAGCTGGCTGTTGATTAACAGCGCTCCACAGAGGTCGGCCCTGGTGAGATCGGTACTACTCAGATCGTGATCACGCAAATCTTTAGCCGCCAGGTTAGCCTGCGGCTTGAGGTGCCAGAGGCCCGCCTGCTTGGGGCAAAATCCCTGGGGAAATTGGGTGTGGAGGTTGTACAGGGCTCCCTCCAGGCGGGCCTCGCTAAGATCAGCGCCGACTAGGATGGCATCGCGCAAATCGGCCCAACGCAGATCAGCCTCGGTTAAGTTAGCACCAGTGAACTGAGCTTCCTTCAAATTAGCCCGCCGCAGGCTGGCGCGGGTGAGGTTGGCCTGGGTAAAGTCAGCCCCCCACAAATCGACTTTGATTAGGCTCCAGTGGTGTAAGTCAGCGCCAGCCAGGTTAATGCCAGCAAAATCTCGTTCTCCAGCCGCAAAGGCTGTCCAGAGGTTTTCCAGGGTTTTAATAGTCATGGGGGCACACAAGGTCGGGGCACATAATTTTGATGAACCAATCAAACATCTCAGGGCGGGGCAACCTTAAGCCGGGTCAGGCCAGCCGCTGGTGATGAGGGTGGGTGGAGTTACAGCAATCGGTTTAACCCAACGCACCCAAACGGTGTAGCCAGCTTCATCCTCCGTGGTGATCACCAGTTGGCCCTGCTGCTGGAGTTGATTAGCCAGGGCTTGGGCTTTTTCTAGGGTGGGTCGCCGCCGGTAGTAGCTATAGTGGTGCCCCTCAACCTGAATAGCCAAATAGCGTTCCTGATTAGCCCCCTGTAGATGATGAAGCCGATGATGCTTAAGGGGCATTGATGGCACACTCTGCGGCGCTTGGGTATCGGCCTCTACGCCCTCGGCAGAGGCGCTAGTTTCTAGCAAACTGGCCCAGTCCAAAGCTGAGGACGAGGGGGAACTTGCAGGCGCGGACTCCTCAGTCAACGCCAAGGGAGCTGACTCAGCGGTAAAGAGGCTGGCAGAATTGGCGTTATCCCAACCTAGGCGGGCAGGGTCTTCGGCCACCTGTCTCTGAGCCCCTAGGAGATGCTGAAGCCGTTGCTGTTGACGGTCAGCCCGGTTTTGGCGGTGCCGAATGATTTCTGCGGTACCAAGGCCAAGCGCCAGGCTAGATAAGGTCGCGAATCCTACGTAGCGAATGGAAAGGTCTTTCTGCTGCTGCATCATCAAGGCCGACTCCACCCATCGACTGAGCGGGGCGGGTAACTTTTCTGACACTTGCCCAGCATGGCTAGAGGCCAGGGGCCAGGTTAAGGTCGCGAACCCAGCGCTGGAGGCTAATAGTGCCGGTAAGATAATGCGGTGAAATGGAGAATGAGTCATCACAGGGAACAATTGGGGCCATGTGTTTAGATTACGCAACATCCTGTAAGGATTCGTACTTTTACGGACGGGAATCCTTAATGCTTTCGTAAAACCTTACGCTTGGCCCGTAATCCCACGGAGCCTGGTAGTCAAAACTATCCCCGGCTAACTTCAGGCTTAATCTTTACAGGAAAACAAGTGCCCCACACCACAACTTAATAGCAATAGTCCTGATCCACACCGTTGAATCTGAGAATTCAACCAGAACGTTATCGGGGTTAGGCCCATGCGCTGGAATATTTTGATTAGTTTGCTGGTGTTAATGGCCGCCATTAGCCCCTCGGTGTGGCGAATTGCCCAAGAACAACTGTCCCGTTACAACCAGCAGGAGAGCAACGCCAGACCCGTGACCTATGGCCAGGCGCAGGCCGACGACTCAAACCGCCCTTGCCAACGCTGCAATTTAGCCGGGGCAAACCTGCAGGGGCAGGATCTCAGCCGCAAAAACTTCCGCGATGCCGATCTTTCCCAGGCGAACCTGACCGATACGCAACTCATCAATGCCATTTTGCACCGCGCTAATTTGAAGCAAGCCACCCTACAGAGAGCCAACTTGCAAGGGGCCGATTTATCTGAAGCCACCCTTACCCAGGCCGACCTCAGTGAGGCCCAAATGCTCAATGCCAGCCTGGTTAAAGCTGACCTCACCCATACCTCCCTGAGCCAGACTGAACTGCGGGATGCCGCCCTCTGCTCAGCCCGCTTGCACCATGCCAACCTTTCAGAAGCCAGCCTCTACGGGGCCATCCTCCGCGAAGCCGATTTATCTAACGCTGACCTGCGCGGTGCCGACCTCCGCTACGCCGATCTCTACAAAGCCAACCTGGACGGTGCCAATTTAACCGGTGCCCGCCTAGAGTTTGCCACCATGCCCGATGGCCGCACCTACAACCAGGGCTACATTCAGGCCATCAACCCATCCCAAGGCTGCGACCCCAAAGCCCAATCTGCCCAAGCCCAACCTTAGTAGGTTACGGAGCCTACACCAGCGACAGCTCCGGCTTTTGCCCCGGCTGCACCAAACTGGGCCGCTCGGAGGCTGGCTTGGTCATAAACTCCAGCACCTTGCCCAGGTCGTTAAACAGCTTATCTTCAATATCGCGACGGTAAGCCTCTAGTAGGTGAGAAGCCCGCCAGTACCGCACTGCGTCGCTCAGGTAGCGCACGTGATACTCCTCATCCTTCAACACCGATTCAATGGCGGCGCGGGTGACGGTGAGGTGGTCTGGCAAAGCCATCAGGATGCAGCGAAACCCCCGCAGGCCCAGTTCTTCCGCCAGCAGGATGCTAGAGAGCAAGTTGGGCAACGGCGCTTCGGCCAGGTTCTCGACCTGATGATAGCGCCGCATAGACGCTTCGCCAACGCTCGAAAGCGCCTGCTGAGCGGCCTCGCTCTCCAAGTCGATATAGTAGCCTTCCCGCTCAACGGCCTTAGTAAAAATCTGAGCGTGGCGAATTTCATCGCTAACGTGGCGCTGCATGTGTTCATCCAGCCAGAGGGGAATATCGGCGGCTTTTACCTCACGAATTTGCGCGACCGTGCGGCTGCCCTCGGCTCTTGCAAGGCCAAGGAAGCAAACAGGTGGGGCCGCCGCTGGGAATTGGCGGCACTTTGGCTGTAGTAGAGCGCACTCAAGCCAGCGAATAGGTAGTGTTTGAGCATGGTAAGGAGTAAGAAAATAGAGAGTGTGGAGAGCCAGAACAGGAACCTAAGGAGATTTCTGGTAAAGCCTATCCCAGCTTTAATCCAGCCATGGCTGTGATCGTAGGGTGGAATTGCCCACCCTTGGGGAAATAATCTTCCAGAAGTCGCCTGAAAGCTTTACAGATTCTTAGTTAATAGTCTAAAAACTTTTTTATCGGCGTGCTATAAAAGCCGTTGGGGTATGGGGCTCTAGCACTTACCAACCCCAAAAAAAGCCCCAACTAAATCAGCGGGGCTTTTGAGGTTACTTAGTTCTATCAGCGCTATCTCTATCGGCACTATCAGCCACCAAGGCACCGTTTCTAGGATTTCCTAGGTTCGATGGAACGCAGGGTCACCTAACGACCATAAGCCTTGTTGGGTTCTGCTAGCGCGCCACCCAACCTACAAATTTAGGCTTGCCATGCCACTAGGCAGATTCCACTGAGTCAGACGCAGAGGTGACTTCTGGCGCAGGGGTTGCGGCAGACGGAGGGCTAGGAGGCGGAGCGACGGCTGGCTTAGGAGCAACCGGCGCTGGGGCCGGGGGCGCAGGGGCCGCAGGGGTAGAGGCTGGCTCTGGTTCCTTCAGCCCCAATTGCTTGCGGGCCTGGGTTAATAGGTAAGCTGTGCCCGACTGCACCGAGCCGAGCAGCGCTTCACCTGTAGACTGCATAGGTTGACTGCTGGCCGTAGTACTGTCCTTAGCGCTAAGCCCCTCGTACCACGAGCGAGCATTGCGGCCTAGGTTCACCGAGGCGCGATAGAACCATTCCCCGCCCACAAACGTCAGGCAGATGACCAGCCAGAGCAAAATGCCGGTCTCGCGCAGAATATCCCAGGTGCGAGTGAGGGTCTTTTTATAAATGTCGCCAGTTTCACCAGAAAAGACGAGCTGGCTGACTAAATTGGCTTGTTCCTTAATCTTATCCATAGGGAATAGTCCTCCCAAATGTCAGGTTATTTAGCGATTTCATCTCCAGATCTGCTTAGATCTCTAGATAGCGTCTCCAGTATGGCTGAAGCTTTATTAAGCCTCGTTAAAGTGACGATGGGTCAGGGTGCAGTTATTCGTTCCAGATCTTCTTAATTACCATTCAGGAGTAATATCAGCCATCTGCCCGGTGGCAGACACCACGTTAACCAGGCGCTCGTCAGCCTCGGTTGAGGAGGCCAGCGGTTCTGTACTCAGGCCCAAAGCATACACCCCCAGTGCTGCCGCCAGAACCAGAGGATAACCCTGCACACTCACTAACAAGTTGGCCCCGGCAATTAGGGCCGCTGTTTGGCCAATGGTTTCAGGGGTTACCACGGTCAGGTTAGGCAGGTTTTCCCTAAGCGCGGTGATAACCTCAACCGTTTCTGGGGTTTGTAGCAGGGTCACCGGCAAGTCTGGCTGACGCTGCTGAAAGTCTTTCAAAATGGGCAGCCAACTGGCCGCAGGGTAGGTCTCGCCGGTGGGAGTAGCCCCTGGATACACCAACACATAGCCACCCCCCAGGTTAGCCACCCGGCGCATGGTATCAACCGCCGCGAGGTCGCCCTGGGGCACCTGAATAGACAGGGGTGCGGGCTCACCAGCTACCTTGAGAACGCGCAGAAAACCATCAAACTCGTGCACCCCAGGCTTTAAGCCCTGACGGGGAATGGTGCTAGTCAAAAAAAAGCCATTGGCTCCGCCTGCGTAGCCCACCCGAGTGGGAATGCCACTCAGCCACAGCAGCAAACCACTAGCCCAAGAATCAGCCAGGGTGAGCGCGGCTTCAAATTCGCGATCGCGCACGATGCCCAGCAAGTTAGCCCAATCGGCAGGGCTATTATTGGACTGAAAACTGTAGGGCACTACTTCGGTAACCACCTTAGACAGTTGGTAGACTTCCTTAACCTGCGGATCCACAACCACCGCAATATCAGTGGCTGCCAACGCCTCCTGAATTTGGCTAAGCACAGGAAAGACCGCCAATTGACGTTCAATTCCTCCTGGAACCAAAGCTAGTACCCGCATAATTAACGTCCATGCTTGTTCGCAAGCTATTGTAGTGGAACCTGGTCAAGATTTAGGGGATATCTGGCTTACAAAATGGATTAAATTTCCCCCAAGACGTGAAATTTCCATAATTTGGCCGTCTTCACCCCACGAAAACCATGACATCCATTCATCTACTCATTCCTGCCGCTGGCATGGGACGCCGCATGGGGGCCGACCGCAACAAGGTTTTGCTTACCCTGCTCGGCCAGCCGATTATCACCTGGACGCTGCTCGCCGCCGAAGAAGCTGAAGCCGTCGGTTGGATAGGGTTAATCTGCCGCTCTGACGACCGCCCTGCCTTAGAAGCCATCGTGCAGGATCTGGCCCTCAGTAAACCCGTGCAGTTGATTCAGGGCGGCAAAACTCGGCAAGAATCGGTCTACAACGGCTTGCAGGGACTTCCTCCTGAGGCCCACCAGGTGCTTATCCACGATGGGGCTCGCTGCCTGGCCACCGCCGCTTTATTTAACCGCTGCGCCGCTGCCCTGGAAACCTACAAGGGTTTAATTGCCGCCGTTCCCGTCAAAGACACCATCAAAGTTGCCATCGACCAAAGGGTTGAAGCCACCCCCGACCGACAGCACCTCTGGGCGGCCCAAACGCCCCAGGGGTTTGATGTGGCGCTGCTAAAACAGTGTCATGCCCAGGGCTTGGCTCAAGGCTGGAGCGTCACCGATGACGCGGCTTTGTTTGAAAAATGTGGCTTGCCTGTCCATATTGTGCTAGGCGAAGAAACCAACCTCAAGGTGACAACGCCAGTGGATTTGGCCATCGCGGAGTTTATTCTGCAACAGCGCTGGGCTAACGCAGCAGAGTGATGGCGCGGTAAAACTCCCCAGTTCTACCCAGAGGCCGACGGCTGCCACGCCGCAAAAAAGGGGATGCCCTAGACTGCACCCCCAACCTAAACTAATGCACGCCTACCGATTAACCATCCAACCTCAGCGGTTTAGAGGTCGCCACCGCGCAGAAACAGCAGGAAGACAATGGTAGGGCCAGCAATCACAATCATGGCCAGCATTAGCAACTGGGCAATTAGCTCAAAGTTAATGCTGCCGAAAAGCTACTTAAAAAGCTCATGGAACCTCCCAACACAGGCCAGTACGATAGGATGAATACTTCATTCGTGGCTTATTTTACCTGTTCACGTCGCGCCTGTTTTAGATAACTTAACAAAATTCTAAGGCGGCTTAAGCCACTACCCCATTGAGGAGAACCTATGGCAACCTGGCAATGCGTCAAGTCCTGCGGGGCCTGCTGCTTTTTGGCCCCCGATGAGCGCCCCGACCTGGATGAGTACCTTACCCCTGAGCAACTTTCCCTCTACCTCAGCCTGGTCGGGGAGGATGGCTGGTGCATCCACTACAGCGCCAGCGATCGCACCTGCACCATCTACGACCACCGGCCCGACTTTTGCCGCGTCACGCCAACCACCTTTGCCGCCATGTTTGGCATTGCCCCTGAAGACCTCAACGACTTTGCCATCGACTGCTGCCAACAGCACATCGGTGACCTCTATGGAGAGGAGAGCGTGGAGATGCAGCGCTTTGAGCAGGCGGTAGGGTAAGGAGGGAAGAACGTAGAGGGAGGAAGGTAGGGCTTTGCCTGTGGGAAGCCGCCGAGGGAAGGGAGATTTTCGATTTTCATTCTTCAATTTTTCATTCTTCGCTCCCTCTTGGGTTGCGATTGTGAAGGGTCTTGAAGATAATGAAAACATTATGAAAACCATCGCAGGGTGCTGATGCCCTGACCTGTTTAGAGGGTACGCCTTAAGTGTCTATCTCCAGCCCCGACTCGATTGCCTCTCCTCAGCCGGTGAGTACCGCCCCTGAGGTAGCCCAAAGCTCTAACGAAAACGCCTTTCGACGAGTTTTCATTTCCACCTTTATCACCATCTTCTTGGCAGAACTGGGCGACAAAACCCAGGTCACCACCCTGCTGATGAGTGCCCAATCAGAAGCCCCTTGGGTTGTCTTTTTAGGAGCCGGCACGGCCCTGGTAGCCACCAGCTTAATTGGTGTACTACTTGGCCAGTGGCTAGCCCGCCGCCTCGCGCCCCAAACCCTGGATACCGCCGCTGGTGCCATACTCCTAGCCATTACCCTCGGCCTCCTGTGGGACATCACCCACCTTTAGCTTCCCTGTTCCACCCAAAAATCCAAAATCCAAAATCGTTAACCCATCTCTGCCTCTCCCAGGAGAACCCACCCCTGCCTCTCCCAGGAGAACCCACCCCTGCCCCTCCCAGGAGGGGATGCCCCACCAAAATCCATAATTCAAAATCCATAATGAACTGGAACCTCCTCGCCCTCAGCTTTACAGCCGTTTTCATTTCCGAACTGGGCGACAAAAGCCAGCTCGCAGCAATCGCCCTGGGTGGCCGTTCCAAATCCCCTAAAGCGGTGTTTTTAGGCACAGCAGCAGCGCTGCTACTGGCCAGTTTTCTCGGAGTATTGGTAGGCGAAGGTACCGCTCAAATTTTGCCCGAACGAGTTGTTAAAGCTGTAGCCGCCTTGGGTTTTGCCCTGCTGGCCGTGCGCCTACTCTGGCCAGGAGCAACGGCTGATTAAATGACCATGGAGAATAGGAGATTCGTTGGCCTTGCCTCTCCCAACGGGAAAAACGCCTGACCTCTGCGGTGCGATGGTAGATATCTGAACTCTAAAGTCTATGTTCTAAAAGGGTTGTGGACTTTGTAAAAAAGCCTTCGATCCATTTTCGATCCAAAATTGCTCAATGCCGGCCAGAAACTCATCGCTGGAAAGCAGACCTTGAGATCAATGCTCTTGCTTTATTGGATCCATGGCTCGCATTGGATGTGGTCTTTTCAGCTTGGTTTCCCCACCGAGACGAGCCATGGGGGAGAGGTTATCTCGTTCCCCGCTGATGGAGTTAGGAACAGGCCTTGATAAGCTTTAGGGCATTCCGATGTGATGCCCATGAACCGTCCCATTCGATTAACGAAACCCCCAGACGATATCGTCACGGCGACAATAGGCCTGTTAACTCAGGAGCACGTCGGGCAAATCGATGACATCTGGGAAGGCATTCTGCGGGAGACACAGCAGTCTGACGCCAGTTGGGACTGGGCCTATAAGCTACGACTGGCTGTCAATGATGATCGCTACGAGGCCTACGGCATCGAGTTTGAGGCGCTACTCCAAGGCGTCATCTTGCTCGAAACGCAATGGCACCGTTCCTGGTTACCGCAACAGTTTCCTCTGGTCTATGTCGAATACTTAGCCTCTGCGCCGTGGAATCGCCGGTTACTTGAAGATCCTCCCTATCTGATTGGGGTCGGACGGGCACTCGTACTCTTTGCCCGTCAGCGCAGTGTGGAATTAGGTTACGGTGGTCGTATCGGTCTACATGCGCTACCCGACGCGGAAGCTTTCTATCGACGATACAACATGCCGGACTACGGCCCTGACCCGGACAAAGACGGATTGGTATACTTCGAGTACGCCGCTTTAATGCTCTAACTCAGAGAATCGCTTATGAATGATGCAATCCTGGCTGAGCAACTGAGAAAAACGGGCAACCTGATGGACTTGCTTAATGACAAGGCTTGGGTTCGGGAAGCAGATGCGGATCACGCTAGTGAGGAAGGGCCAGTTGAAGCTGGTCTGGGTCTACAGCCGTATGTAGAGTTACTCAAGAATGCTTCGCCGGAAGCTTTACAGCGACAGCGGTGGTATGTGCAAGTGCTATCCATCTTGTTTCTGTCGACGACTCGTCTTCTGTCTCGTCTTGTCGGTTGTATAGTACATTCAATTCTGACCAGTGCCGAGTCCGTCCGTGTTCGTACAGCCGGTCTCAATCCGGATCCCGTACGATTCCGTCTTTCCTTCTTTCCGTGGCGCGCGTCCGTCTGTTCGCTTGCTTGCTTGCTTGTCGTCAAGTGGGTATTTAGCCGCGACCGTGACGTCGTCGCAGCGAGTGCCGGAGAATCAACGACGGACTGTCCAGCAGCAGCACGATTGCTCAAGTGATGGGCGTTCGTCGAGTGCAAACAGATGGTCGTTGTCGGACTGGCCGGTTGCAGCAGCTGCTGGACGCACGTATGTATGCAGCGATCGCGATAACGCTAACAATCGACGTCGTCGTCGTTGGAAAAGGAAATTGTTTTGGGTACGCTAAGTCGTCGAATTCTTACAGAGAGAGAGATTAGGATTGAATAGGAGCATAGAAG
>JAAUUR010000488.1 GCA_012031045.1 Leptolyngbyaceae cyanobacterium SM2_5_2 | reverse complement strand
TGCAGGGGATGGTGTTGCAGGCGATGCCAAAATTTTTGATGGCGCGGTCTAGCTCTCGCAAATTGTCGTAGAGCCAATGGCGCATTCGTTCGGGTTGAAGCGGTTAGGACGTGTTGACTTACAGGTGTTTCTAGTTCGGCCTATGTCGGCTATCTAAGCCGAAGGGGTAGGCTTAAAATGGTGTTAGTTCATCCTATTCTGGATAACGGCTACTACGGCAGACGATGTTTGGCACTTGCTAGGCGAGCTAGCCGCAGCCCAGCAAGAAACCGAGCGTAGGTTTCAAGAAACTGAGCGCTTGCTGAGGGAGCAGTCCCAGGAAACCGAGCGCTTGCTGAGGGAGCAATCCCAGGAAACCGAGCGCAAAATTCAGGCCACGGTGGAGGAAAATCGCCAGATTAACCGTCAACTGAGCCAGCAGATCAGCAACCTGGGCGGCAAGTGGGGCTTATTCGTAGAAAATTTGGTTGCCCCCGCCTGCGAAACAATTTTTCTGGCCCGGGGCATGCCGGTTCACCAGGTCAGCCAGCGGGTCAGAAAACGCCAGAATGGTGACACGCTAGAAATTGATGTGCTGGTGGTGAACCAGGCCCATGGGCTGGCCGTAGAAGTCAAAAGCACCCTCAGCGTGGAGGATGTAAAGGATGTTGTGGAGAAATTAAGTCGATTTCGCGACTTTTTCCCAGAGCATGACCAACGGCGGCTGTACGGGGCCGTAGCTGGCATTGGCATAGATCCGGGGGCCGACCGCTATGCCTATCGCCAGGGGTTGTTTGTGCTGGCCCAGTCTGGCGAAACGGTGGTAGTTCTCAACGACGTTGAATTTCAGCCCCGCGCTTGGTAACCAAGTTGGGTGAATGCATCCTCTACAACCCCTAACAGGCCGTCAAAACCCAGCCCAATTCGTAAAGATTTCCAAAGACTTCATCGGGGAAAATATTAATTAATTTAACCAACCCTAAAGGTTGGTATCAGTTTCTCAGCGGCCTAAAGGTTAGCTTCGGTTCAAATGATAAGGTTAAATCCTGCAAAATTTGAAACCGTTAGGTCATTGAAAGATTACGGAATTATGGGGCTGGATGCTTAAAATCTCAACCGTTTTCTAAGATCTTTTACCTGAAAGGCTCTTTAAGAAACCTGTATTTGAACCTATGCACAACGTACAAAAAGACTGGGTCAGCGCCATTGCGATCGCCGCACTAGGGGCTGGAATAATTACCTCCTTTGCGGTTAGCCAAGGGCAAAATCCTTTAGTGGGTCTGGCCATTACCTTATTTGCAGCCGTGTCCGCTGTGGTGATTGATCACTTCCTGTAAGGTCACCGGGCTAAGCTAGTCAGCCGTTGTTTGGGCTGGGGTAGAGTAGCGCAAAACTAGTCAATTCAGGTATAACGTGTGCATAGGGTGGCTGTTGTTACATGGTCGCCTCTGAGCCTTACTGCTTCAGCATCGTTATTCTTATTTGCTATGGCTAATTTGCCTGATATTGGGCCTTTGCGTCCAGAATCCTCTGAATCCATGAAGGCAGAGCTGCCTCGCCCTCGCCCTCGCCCAGTTTCCTTTGATATTGCCAGTAGTCAGAGCCAGCGCGGGATGGAACCTGCAACTCCGGTTGCCCCTTTTCCGATCAACACCCAGGTGTCTCAGCTACCCCACTTGCCCAAGGGTAAGCGCCCTGCTTTTAGCCGTCATCGCCACGATGCCAATCCGGCTTTAGCTATCAAGGTGTTACAGGATATTCAGATGGCTGTGGAAGCCTGGCACCGTGAGCTAAGGCAAACGGTACAGAGTATTCAGGCCTTGTACATGGAAGGCCCTATTGTAGATGGTTGGCTGGAAACTGTCGGTCAATCCATTCAGCCCCCACCATCAGCCCAAACCGACGCCGCCATTTTGCGCCATGGTGACCCGACTATGTTGACGGGCTATGTTGAGCAGCTCTGTGAAGCCCTAGAAAACCCCAACGTAGAGGGGACGACCTCAGGTTCTACACCAGCCACACCCCACTACCGGCTGTGCAGCCTCAACTCAGACGGGCAGTTGCAGTGTTTACCTTGTCCACCTGAACAGGTTTCCACCCTAAGCTTGGCCATCGCCCGCCACCAAAAGCTGCGGCAATTGCTCAACCAAAAGCGCTACTTAGAGGCCAAGCTAAAACGTGCGGTAGACGTGTTAACGGGCAGTCGTAACGCCCTCGATATTACGCCTGGTCATAGTGCCAGCCCTGAGCAAGAGTAGCAGCAGCACTCACCAGCCCCAGGTGCCTGGCTGCCCCTTAAAAGGGCCAACAATGTTTTGAGTAATCCAGCCACCGTAGAAATCTCCAGCTTGGGCCTGTACCCGTTCATCATCCACATAGCAGGCGTCCATCTTGCCGGGATACAGGGCTAAGTAGTGGGCGATGCTCTGGAAGGGCTCGGTTGGCTGAGGGTAGTACCAGGCCCCTTTAACCAGCTGGCGATCGCCTACCGTAATCGTGAAATAGGAGGCTGTGCCTTTCCATTCGCAAAAGGTTGTCCCGGCTACAGGCTGAAAATACTCCAGCTTCACATCCTCTGGAGGGATGTAGTAAACCGGCGGATGGCTAGTTTCTAACACCCGCTTGGTGCGGTGAGAGTCGGCAATCACCACACTATTAAAAACCACCTGAATATGCTGCGAAGACTCTTCTAGCCTGGGCGGACGCGGATAATCCCAAACAGATTCTTGCTCAGAACCAGGGGGAATACGGTTAGGTGGTGTGAACATGGTGCGAGAGTAAGGGAGCGGGGGGTAAAAGAGAGCAGAAGGGGTAGGGGAGGTAAAGGGGGGCTAGAAAGAGCGGAGGAGGCAAACCAACTGATCACAAGCGGTCAAAGCGAGGGCGGGAGAGGGTAGGAGAATCAAGTTAATACTATCAATTTTGGCTAATCTGTCTTTCTCCCCTGGTTGACTGACAAAACTAATCGGCCGCATAGCCGTACGTGTGTATTTTGTCGATTCGATAGGTGCGTTGCTCATGCTGCTTCCGAGAGGCCGTGGCGGGTGTAGGATCGTGGTTATGGGTGAAACAGACATAGTGGATGAGTGGCCACCCGTTCTCTAGAGCCGCTTTCAGCCAATCCCAGCCCATGCGAAAGAGCGATTGCCGCGAAACCAATGGAGGGCATCCAGCGACATTGGCCAGCGGCAACCACCTCGACGCCTTGGGCGGTGACATAGAGGGTAGCGACGTATTTCGCTTCACCCGTTCGCGCAGCGTTGGAGCTATGCTCATTTCTGGTGTATGGAGGGAAAAGAAGGAAGGGCATATTCTGCTGGGTGAAACAAGGTAACCAGCGAAGGAATACACCATGGAGGTTGGCCCCTTAGAGCAACC
>JAAUUR010000036.1 GCA_012031045.1 Leptolyngbyaceae cyanobacterium SM2_5_2 | reverse complement strand
TTAAAGCCCTTAAAGTAATCGATATCAGCCAAAATGACCGAAAGTGGCATCTTTTGGCGGGCCATGCGCCGCATGGCCTACCTGGATGGCTTAACTCAAGTGGCCAATCGCCGCCGCTTTGAGCAGCATTTAGATACCGAGTGGCGGCGCATGGCCCGCCAAAAGATGCCACTTTCGGTCATTTTGGCTGATATCGATTACTTTAAGGGCTTTAATGACCTCTACGGCCACCAAGCTGGCGATAATTGCCTGCGTCTGGTAGCCCGTACCCTCAGCCGCGCCGTCAAACGCCCCGGTGACTTAGTCGCCCGCTACGGTGGCGAAGAATTTGCGGTAATTTTGCCCAATACCGACCTAAAGGGGGCCGAAACTGTGGCGGAAGACATTCGCTGCCTGGTTCGAGATCGCCGCATCACGCATCGCAGCTCAGCCACCGATACCATCGTTACCATGAGCCTGGGCGTAGCTAGCTGCATCCCCAGTGCCGACAGCACCGCTGCCAATTTACTCAAGCGGGCTGACACTGCCCTTTATAAGGCCAAAAACAGTGGGCGGGATCAAGTGAGGCTGGCAGAAAAGTAAGACGCAGGGGAAGCGGAAAGCCCGCAGCAGAAAGCTCGCAGAACGAAAAATGAAGTACGAAAAGGATTCTGCCTTTCGCCCTCCATTCTCCGCCCTCTACCCTCCCCGTTCCCCCTCACTCAGGCAGTTTTCAGGGTAATGGGTTCTAATACATAAAGGCAGACAGTCTAAGGCTTCTGGGTCGCTAGTCTCTCTGCTGACTCGTTCTGTTACAGAGACATTTACAGAGACATTGTTGATGGTTTCCTTTCCAGCTACTTCGCCTAAACTACCCCTCGTTACCCCCTTTGAGGATCAGATTGATCATCCCCTGGCCAAGCTGCCGATTACTGTGCTGCAAATCAACCTGGGCCGCAAGTGCAATCTGGCCTGTACCCATTGCCACGTAGAGGCTGGCCCCAAGCGCACCGAGGAAATGTTGGCCGCAGTTTGCGACCAATTAATTGAGATAATTCAACGGTTTCCCCAAATTACCACGGTGGATCTGACGGGCGGCGCGCCGGAGATGAATTACGGCTTTCGACCCCTGGTAGAAGCGGGGCGGGCAGCCGGGAAAACGGTCATAGTGCGCACGAATCTGACAATTTTCTTTGAACCTGGCTATGGTGATTTGCCTGAGTACTTTGCTCGCCATGGCCTGCAGGTGGTGGCCTCCCTGCCCTGCTATCTAGAAAAAAACGTCAACCAGCAGCGAGGGACTGGCGTTTATAACGCCTCGGTGCAAGCGTTACAGTGGCTTAATCAGTTGGGCTACGGAGAAGACCCGGCGTTGCAGCTTGATCTGGTCTATAACCCGGCGGTGCCACACAGTGCAGACTTTGCCCTTACCCCTAACCAGGCTGGCCTGGAGCAAGACTACAAGGCTTACTTGCAGACCCATTTCGGGATTGTGTTCAACCATCTCTACACCATTACTAACCTGCCCATTGGTCGGGTGAAGCAGCATCTCGTCGCTCAAGATCTGTACTGGCCCTACCTAAAGTTTTTAGAAAGCCACCACAATGGCGCTACAGTGGCGAATCTAATGTGCCGTAGCCAGCTTTCGGTGGATTATCTCGGCAACCTGTACGACTGCGACTTTAACCAGATGGAGGGGGTACCGGCTCGGCTGGTGAATGGTAAGCCCGTGACCGTAGCCGATTTGCTAGCGGCGAACTCGCTGGATGTGCTGGAGTGGGTGCAAACTCGCCTGTACTGCTATGGCTGCACGGCGGGCAGTGGCTCCAGTTGCGGCGGGGCTCTGATCTAGGGTTAACTGGGCCAAATTCGAGAAATCACCGCCGAACGCCCCAAATACCAGGGACGTAGGTGCTGCCAGGCGGCTATAAACCATCGCCGGGCTGCTTCGCTGGATGGCCCCCGATAGCGGCAGAGCAGGCCCGACTCTAGCCGGGTAACACCCACATCTCCACTTTGGCTGGCATCCCATAAATTCCTCACCAAGCTAACCTGGTCAGGGGTGGGCATCAGCCCAACCAGAGCAAAGCTGCCGACAACAGCGTGGCCACCCAGGCCATTAGCGCTATCCAAGGCCGGGCTGCCGCCGATTAAGCGCTGCCGGTCAATCCACAGGGGCTGCTGGTCTTGCCAAACTTCGAGCCGTGATCGCCAATTTCCCTCTGTAAACCGCTCTCCCCTGGCACTGCGGCCAAAGCGGGTGATTTCCCAACCGCACCAAAGCGCGCCCGGAGTCAGATTAACTCGCAGATCCTGGTGATACTGCGCCCCGCTAAACACAATTGTTTCCTGGGGAAACCACTCCAGACAGCTTTCTGGCGCGAGGGTAAGGGTTACCCTTTGCTGGGCCATCTCTGGTTGAGTCGGAGTAGTGGCCTCAAGGGTAGTCTTGGGTTTGGCACTGTAGATTTTATGGGCGGCTGCCGTTGTCACCAGGGCTCGACAGCTTCTATCCAGAGCAATCTGTATCGTCAGGCCATCTCCCCTAACTACTCCCCCAGCCGTATGCACCAGCACGCTGTGGCATACCTCAGGCCCTTCTGGATACAGTGGCCGCTGCACCTTCAGCGGTGCTTGGGTAAAGCTGGTGGCTGCCACACACTTCCCCTGCCGCTGGGTATAGTTGAGGCGGGCTATCCCTTGCCAGCCAGACTGAACTTGTGGTTGCGGCAAATCCAAAATCTAAAATCCAAAATTGAGCAGCCCGGCGACTACCGCTGTAAATAACTATCTGGCACCGAAAATTCTGACAGGCCAGCCTGGACGCGCAAATTTTGGCAGCGAATGAGCTCATTGACGTTGAGCACGCGCCGTCCCTCCAGGGGTGGGACAGCTTCGATGGCGCGCATCAGCGCCACAGCGGCACCGGTCTGATCATAGCCTCGGCGTTGGGCTACCTGTACTGCTTTATCATCGGCGGCGACTTCAATTTGGGGGCCATTTACCCCGCGCCAAATTTGCCAGGCCGCCAGCGCTGTCACACTCCCAGCCGCCAGCACCCCAACCGCATCGCCCTGCAATAGCTCAAAGATGCCGCCGGTTAGGCCTGCCCCCATCAACGCCTGGTACCAGTTAGGCTTGAGCAGATTGGCCAGGGTTACCCAGCACACTGTGCGCAAAAATAGCAGGTCGCGCTCCGCTACCGACAATTGCTGCCAGAGATCTAGATTGAGGCTAACGGTGTGGGTCTGTTGCCAGGGACGCGGAAACTCGGCCTTGATCACATCCAACTGGCGATCGTTGAGCATTAGCTTGGTTTTCATCCGAGCCGAAGCCGGCATTAGCTCTCTGAGCCGACTAATCTCAGCATTGGGGTTAACCACGGCAATACTGTTCACTACAAAATCACCCCCTAGCCTACCATTTTCTTTCCGTATACCGGCTCCGTAACGTTCAGACGCTTAGGGCTTACCTTCCATGGCCTCGATCAGGGTTAATCCGTCAGGCTCTCCTTCATCTCCTTAGCCGTCATCCCACTCATGCCCTTTCCGCCCTCCATCCTCGCTCCTACAGCTTGTACAGTAGATTTAATGCTCTTTTCTCCCTAAGCTATGGATCACCCACCCGCCACCGCCGAACACCCCGCTGCCGAGTTGCCCGCGGCTCCCCAACCAGCCGAAGCGCCACCTAGCTTTGTGAAGCTGGCCATGCGCAATATGGTGCGTAAGGGTGGTAAGTCACTGTTTCATTTTTCCCTGACTACGGCAGGCTTGTTGGGCCTGCTGGTGGTGCTGGCTTACTTAACACGCTAACTTAGTGACCTATTGCCACGCTTCCATGCCCACCCTAGAGATTGCCTTAAATCCTAATCATCCCCAAGCTGAGGTGCTTGACATCGCGGCCTGGCCAGCCTGGTTTAACCAATGGACGGCCCTGGTGGAGCTAGTGGGATCCCCATTGACGCTTACGAGTTGTCCTTAACCCTAACGACGGACGAGGACATTGCCCAGCTCAATCAGACCTATCGCCAGCTTGATCAACCTACGGATGTGCTCTCCTTTGCGGCGCTGGAGGCTGATTTTCCGCTGACGGCAGAGCTACTGGCGACAGAACCCCTCTACCTGGGCGATATTATCGTTTCTTTGGATACGGCCCAGCGGCAAGCTGAAACCGCCGGGCATTCCCTGGCGCGGGAAACCCTCTGGCTCACGGCTCACGGGTTTTGCATTTGCTGGGGTGGGATCACCCCGATGAGGCCAGCCTGAGCGCCATGCTGGCTAAACAAACCGAACTCTTAACCGCTATTGGTTGGAAACTCCAAAATTAGGTTAAATTGACCCTGGTTACAGTATTTTTTTAATCTGTCAGGATATAAATCTACCGGGCAGGCCACGGTAGAAGGCGTAAGGCTTAAAAAAGCGTCCCTCGCTTTCTCTGGCTGACGTATCATGCCTTGTTTTTAGTACGTGTAATTGAGTTATTCATGGCTACCTATCGTGACCCCTCTGATTCCGTTGCCAACCCGCCTGAGCCGACTCTCCCCTCCCTCGACCGCTCACTTTCCTGGCAAGTCGCCACAAACTTGCTGGTTAGCTTTCAGTATGCTTGGCAAGGGGTAGCCTACGCCTTTCGCACCCAGCGCAACTTTCGTATCCACGTGGTAATTGGTGTTTTGGCCGTTAGTCTGGCGGTTTGGTTGCGGTTAAGCGCCGTGGAGATTGCGGTCATTAGCCTTACCTGCGGTCTGGTGATGACCATGGAACTCATCAATACAGCCCTGGAGTCTGTGGTTGACCTAACCGTGCAGCAGTCTTACCACGAACTCGCTAAGATTGCTAAAGATTGCGCAGCGGCGGCTGTCTTAATCTCGGCCCTGATTTCTGTATCCGTTGCTGTTTGCTTATTGCTGCCACCCCTCTGGCAGTTGTTTTACCGCTAGCCCCACTATGATTCTCGTTATTGACAACTACGACAGCTTTACCTACAACCTGGTGCAGTACCTTGGCGAACTGGGGCAGGAACTATCCGTAGCCAAAACGCTCCAGGTCTATCGCAACGACCAAATTACCCTTGACGAGATCCGTGCCCTAGCGCCAGATGGGATTGTCATTTCTCCTGGGCCTGGCACCCCAGACGATGCCGGAATTTCCCTGGCGGTGATTGGCCAGCTTGGCCCTAGGATACCAATATTGGGGGTTTGTTTAGGCCACCAGAGCATTGGGCAAGTCTTTGGTGGACAGGTCATCGCCGCCCCGGAACTCATGCATGGCAAAACCTCGCTGATTCATCACAATGGCAAAGGCGTGTTCAAGGGGTTAGACAACCCCTTCCAGGCCACCCGTTACCACAGTTTGGTGATTGACCCGGCCACCTGCCCTGACGCGCTGGAGGTTACCGCCTGGGTAGAGGGCGGCACCATTATGGGGGTGCAGCACCGAGATTACCCCCACATCCAGGGGGTGCAGTTCCACCCGGAAAGCATTTTGACCGAGGCAGGCAAACAAATTCTGCGAAATTTTTTGGTGTCGCTGCCGGTAGCCGCCGTGGCATAGGGGAGCTTGGGCCAGAACCTCACGCCCCAGAACTTTAAGCCAGTGGCCACCTCCAGCCCGGGCTAAAGTCTACCACCCCATCCCTTGTTTGGATCCGGGCTAATTGGGCTAATTCGGGTCACTACACGCCATCCCCAGGTTCTAGCGGGTGGCCTGACCCTGTATTGTTGTCCAACGTATTGGCGGTTAAGGTTTTTTGCACCTGCTCAATCAGCCAGGTATTGAATAGCTCATCCAGCAGGCGTTGGCGGGTGGGGTCATCCAGTTTGGCGGGCAAAAACTTCTCCAGGCGCACCACGACGAACCATTCCCCCACCCGGGTTGGGGGCCACAACTGACCAGGTTGACTGATCGAAAGCACTCGCGCCAGGGCCGGGTGCGGCACAGACAGCTCCACCGGCCCAATTAGGCCGCCGGTTTGGGCTTCTTGCCCTTCAGAAAATTGGCGGGCCAGGTCGGCAAAGGGTTGACCGTCATCTTGAACGCGAAAGTAAAGCTCCTGGGCCAGGCCCGCTTCCTTGGTGCGAATGAGGGAATACAGCACCCGGTCTAACTGGGTTTTGCGCTGGAGGAAGTAGGACTCTAGCTTGTTGCCCCAGGTTTCGGCTTTGAATTTTTGCAGTTTCTGGTCGCGCAGAGCCATCGGTTCGAAGTCAGCTGAAGTCAGCCCACGCTGCTGTAAAAAGGCTTGGCGCTGCTCGTCAGAGCCAATTTGGTTGGCCTGCATAAACCGCTCAACGGCGGTGGCGGCTTCTGTTTCGGTAAGCTGCATGGGGGCGATCGCCTGGTCGATGACCACCTCCTTCACCAACGCCGGTAGCAGCCCGTAGCGCCGCAGCATCGGCACCAGATTAGCAGAGGCAATGGCTTCGTCTCCGACTTGGAGCACAGCACCAGATTCAGAGGGGAGGGGCAGAGACACTACAGCAGCCGGGTTAATCGTTACCATCTAGCCAACCTTATCGCATTATGGAAATTTCTCAGCGGCTCCCCCCAGAGGAAATAGGAAAGCCCTACATGCTGGTATACCCACATTAATTTGGCAATGGGCAAACTACAGATGAATTGTTGGACAAGTTAGGGAACCTGAGGATGAACTTGGCGAGGCAATCCGATAAGCTCTGCTACAATCCATCCATTCTGGGTTTCCCCAGGCTCCTTTTAGGATAGTGCCATGACCAGCTCCGCTATTCCCGTGATCCACTACCCTGATTTTTTGAGCCCTGAGGCCGCCGTTCGCCATCGGGCCATTGATACCGTGGGCCAGGCCCTGGAGGACACGGGCTTCTTCATTCTGTCTCAGAGCCAGATTTCCCCTGAGGTGTTGCGGCGAGCCCACCAGACCGCTACGGATTTCTTTACCCTGCCGGAGGCCATTAAGTGCCAGTACGCCGGGGCTCGTGGCCAAGAGCAGGGAGGATTTTCCCGCTTTGGTACTGAGCAAGCCAAGGGCTACAATCGGCCAGATTTGAAGGAATTCTGGCACGTCAACGCCCTTAGTCTGACCGAAGAGAGCGCCCCCTGGCCCCAGGAGGTGCCGTTTTTTCGTCCCATTATGACCCGCCTGTATCAGCAGCTGATGGGCTGTGCTGAGGTACTGCTGGAAGCCTGCGCCGTTTACTTGGGGCAACCGGCCCCCTGGCTAGCGGAGATGGCCAGGGGGGCAATACCGTGCTGCGTCTGGCCCACTATCCGCCCGTTCCGGCCAGTATAGCGGTGGGCAGTTTGCGGGCCGCCCCCCATGAGGACATTAACCTGATTACCCTGCTCTGCGAAGCCACGGCACCTGGGTTAGAAATTCTCACCCAGGAAGGGCAGTGGCTGCCGATAGAAGCTAGCCCAGACCAGATTGTGGTAGACACCGGGGATATGCTACAAAACCTGACCAACGGGCTGTTTAAGAGTACGACCCATCGAGTAGTGAACCCGGTGCGGGGCAACCAACGACGGCTATCGATGCCGTTCTTTGTCCATCCCCGCCCTGAGGTTGACCTGTCACCCAGGCCAGCCTTGATTGAGCGCACGGGGGGGCAGGCCCGGTTCCCCCGACATGACAGCCGCTCAATACCTGGAGCAGCGGTTGCAGGAAATTCAGATTGCCCCGGCCTGAGGGTAGAGATCCCGCTTTGCCTGGGGGACAGCAACCCCAACCAACCTTTGACGGTAGACGATGTGCTGCCCCCACCCAGCCAGGATATGGTGGCGTGAAACCCTAAACCGCTGGCTTAAACCGTGGTGGCCACCTGCAGGACGATGTCGTTGAAGTCCTGGTCGCCGCCGCCCGCAATGTCTTCAAACTCGATGACACCATCCCGGAAGCGGATATTCTCGAACCCGTTGGGGTTAGCCGCCGGGAAGGCAAAGAAGATCCGGCCCGGGTCGAAGCCGTCGGGGGTGCCATCGGCAATCAGCAAGGGCGCATAGAGGTCGCCACCGGGCAGAGTCAGGTCAAAGACCGACTGAATCCGGTTGGGGGTGGTCAGCGCCAGATCATCCAGGCGAGCCTCGATCGCCGCATCGGCATACCCGGCATCACCCGGTAGCAGATCGCCAACACCGTCGCCCGTGGTGTCGATGCCGCCGTCGGTATCGGTCACGCGGTAGAAGCTGACAAAGTTTCTGGAGGCCGCCTCTCGATTAACGATAAAGGAGGTCGCCACGTCGCCGGTAATATCCCGCAGGTCGAGGAACAGGCCCGATACCTCGTCATCGGCGGTAGTGGCATCAACACGGGCATCGCCCACATCGGCACCGGTCAGGGCGGGTAGGCCCAGAACCTCAGCAAATTCGGGAGCCAGCAGCAGGTCGGCATTCGGCCAGGGTCAGGGCTGACTCACTGGCTTCTACCAGGCCAGGGGCGCTGATGTCGAACAGAATGTCCAGGCCATTGTCGGCCAGGGTATCGGCGACGAAGAAACCGCTGGCGGCATCGGTAGCCCGCTCGGCATCAACCCAATCGAAAATTCCCCAACCGTAATCTGAGTGCTGGGGCTGGCTACCAGGGCAAAGGTAACGGTGCCATCGTGTTCGATGCTGCCACCTACCGGGCTGAAGGGCACGGTGTAGGTGAAATCCGTTTCGTCGTTGATGGCAAAGCCGACCTGGAAGTTGTCAGAGAAGGGCGTGGCTTCGCTATCGACACCTACCAGGCTAAGGCCCGCCGCCGACTCCAGCAGCGGCAGATCGAGAAAGACACTGGTAACACCAGATTCCACAGCGAAGGCGTCACCGCCACCGCCACCATTCCCCAGAACGGTGTCTTCCCGGAAGGCCAGGTTTTGAATCCGTTCGTCTAGTGCCCGGGGGGTATCGGCCTGGGCAAAGGGAGCCTGACCATTATCGGCATTGAAGTTGGCCGACAGGAACTCGGCCAGGGCATCCTGCTCAGCGCCAGCATCCAGGTCGGCCAGTCCCAGGGAGTCTGGCTCAGTAAAATCGGCCAGGGAAACCAGATTCTCAAGGACTAGCGGGTAGCTGTCGCCGCCCCCCGCCAGAAAGCTGAGGGTAACCACGGAGAAGGAGCGGCTGGGGTCGCCCACCAACGCGCCATCCTGCACCACTACATCCTTAATGCTGTCATCGTCGTTAAGCAACACCAGATTTTGAATGCGCTGGCCAGGGGTGGTACTGGTGCGGGCCGGAGCCGTGGGGTCAAAGCTGAATCGGAAGCCACCGATTTGGCCGAACTGGCCGCCGCCCGCTTCCACCCGGGCCACCATGTGCTCGGCAATTTCGTAAAGCCCCGCTGCCGTAACCGTACCCACAGACAGGGAGTTATCAAACCGCAGGGAGTTGGTGATATCCAATTCAGAAATATCACCTTCTTCTTTGCCGACATTGGGGTTGGCTGGCGGCGGCAACTGGATCAGGTCGTCCCCGCCCCCGGCGACAAAGGATTGACCAATCAGGTCACGGATGCCGCCGCCATTTCTGAAGGAGATATCAATGCTGTCAAACCCGGCCAGCAGGCTATCCCCATGGGTTTCTAGATATGCTTCAGCATAGAATTCGTTAGCGTCGGAGGAGAGGTTACCCAGGTTGGTTTCCTCGGTGCGGACACTGCCGCGAATGCCGTTAAGGAACACATCGGTTTGGCCATAGATGATGCCATCCAGCGTGTTTACAAAGTTGCCTACGCCATCCACAATGGCCACCACCTCAGGGTCAGCCACAGCTTTAACCTGGTCAAAGGTGGTGATGGCCTCGTCGTAGAGGCGGTCTACCCCGGCGATGTCGGTGGCAAAGGTGCCGCTGTCGTCACCAATTTCGGTGATCACACCATTGTCGTCAAAGGTAGCGACGAGCTGGCTCAGGTAGCGGTAGTTGGCCCCGGTGTTAACGTAGTAAACCGTATTGCCGCCGCTGGAAAACGCCTGGGGATAGGGCTGCAATAGCTGACCAGTGGTTTGTTGAGTTTCGTCTTCCCGCAGGGGTGGAACGGTGGACTCATTGCTCATTACCCGGTGAGAGCCACCGCCAATGTGGATGTCCACACCGGCCCCCAGTTCCGCTAGCCGCTGAGCTAGCGCCTGCTCAATTTCGGCCTCTTGCAGGTGGGTCATCAGGATGATTTTGTTCACGCCCGTCCCTTGCAGCCCTTGAATTTCGGGCAGTAGGTTAGCGACCAGTGCCTCCACCTGCTCGGTAATGGGGGTGGCTGAGGTGATGCCTGCACCCGTAAGCATGGTCAGGGGGCTAATGTTAGCAATGGCCGGTAGATAGGGCGTTACGGCCCCGATAATCCCCACCGGGGTGCCATTCACATCAGCAATCACACTGCTGGTGAGGGTATTGGGCAGGGGTGCCCCACCGCCTGAAACCACACTTAAGCCAGCCGGTAGGGTAGCCGCACTGTAGTCCAAATTGCTGGCTAAGTAGGGGAACAGTGCCCCCACATAGCCCCCTTCACCAATGCCTTGCCCACCCTGAGCACCATTCACCCAGTCTGGGTTAGGGGCAAGCAGTCTAAAGAACTGGCCACTCCCGGCAGTAAACTCGTGGTTGCCAACCGCTGCCGCGTCCCAACCCAACTCATTTTGAACCAGGATATCAGCGATACCAGCGCCATCCGCCCCAATTGGCCTGCCGCCTGCAACGCTATCGTAAAGATCGGCGCTGGCCGAAAAGAAGGGGCTAGAGATAAACACATCCCCAGAGGTCAACCGTAGGGAGTTCTCGTACTGCTCGTCGAGCGCATTCATTACGGCAGAAAGCCCAATGGCATCCTGTAGGGCAGGAATACCCGCTTCCTGATCGGAGGTGTGAAGAACTTGGAGGGTAAAAACCATCGGTAAAACCTGGGTTACAGCATGTAGCTTTTACTACGGTGACTATCTTGGAACATTTATCTCGACGGTGTTTAATGATTAGACTAAGTACTCCGTAAGGTTGGTTTAAGTTCCTGAATACACCCAGGCTAAATGTCGAGCCTGTTAGGGGTTGTCATTGGCCAATAAATCTGTTTAAGCGCCCAACCAGAAGGATTTGCCCCTAGTTGATAGCACGAATGGAGGGCATGAATCGGTCGGCGGATCGGCTAGAGGTTCGCCTTGATACTGAGATTTGGCGCCAATTTACCCTGGAACCGTCTTTACAATGGCCGCTTTTCGGGTCTTCCTATAAAATTCTTGGCGTGGCCGTGGCAGAGTTGTTGGGTAAAACCTGCCATCCATGGGTTCTAAAGCCATTCTGATTGTAAATTTTACCATCTGGCGTCCCTCAGCGTGCTTTGAGAGTCGTCCTTAAACTGTTAGTCAATGGGCCGTCAAACGAGGTTTTATGGTTGCCAATCTACCGATCTCCGCTTCCCCCGATGCTATTTCCCCCAGTATGCGCCGGTCTGCGGAAGGCACGATTACCGTCCCTACCCTGGTCGCCAGTAATGGCTCCAGCACTGTGCGCACCTTTCACATCCAGGGGGCAGCTCACCGCTCACCGTTGGAAAATCAGCCCGTTACCGCTGTGCCTGGCGTGGTAACGCTGGTCAACAGCAACGGCTTCTACATCCAAGACCCCCAAGGGGATGGCAACCCGGCCACCTCTGACAGCCTGTTTGTGTTCACCGGGGCCAACTCTAACCCGGCTGTTAGGGTGGGCGATGCGGTGCAGGTCAGCGGCACGGTCACCGAATTTCGTCAGCTTGCCAGTGAGGAAACCGAAGCAACGGGCTCCCGGCTCTCCACGACTCAAATCAGCAATGCCACCTTTGGTGTGCTTTCCAGGGGCAACCCCTTACCGGCAGCGGTGGTTATTGGCCTTAAAGGGCGACCTGTGCCGACTGGGCAGGTTGCAGGCGCAACTCCCAGCGGCAGTATAGAAGCCAGGGACTACCTGTTCAACCCCGGCCAAAATGCCCTGGACTTCTACGAAAGTCTGGAGGGAATGCGGGTACAGGCCAATGATGGCGTGGTCGTCAGCCCCAGCAATCGCTTTGGAGAGGTCTGGTTTTTAGCCGACGATGGGGCTGGTTCCAACCGCACGCCCAGGGGTGGGGTCATCATCAAGCTAGGGAGTTTTAACCCAGAGCGTTTGCAGGTGCAGTTTTCGCCCAGCGCTACGCCTGCGGTGACGGTGGGTGATCGCCTCAGCCCGGTAGTCGGCGTGTTGGGCTACGACTTTGGCAACTTCGAGATTTTGCCTACCGATGCTATTACCGTGACTCCGGGCGGTTTGGCACGGCAGGTTACCACCCTGGCCAGCGGCGGCGAACGGCTGACCCTGGCTTCCTACAACATTGAGAACTTTCACCCTGGCCACCCCGCCGAGCAGATTACTACCCTGGGCACCCACATTGCCGTGAACCTGGGCAGCCCGGATATCATCGGCCTGCAAGAGGTGCAGGATAACAGTGGCCCCACCGATGATGGCGTGGTAGACGCAACGGCCAGCTACCAGGCGCTGATTAAGGCCATCGTGGCCGCCGGTGGCCCTACCTACAAGTTTTTCGACATCGCCCCAGAGAATAATCAGGATGGCGGCCAACCCGGTGGCAATATTCGAGTAGGGTACCTTTACAATCCACAACGGGTAAGTCTGGTGACACGACCCGGCGGCGATGCCATCACCACCAATGCCGTAGTGGAGGGCCGTTTAGACCTCAGCCCTGGCCGCATCCAGCCCCTGGATGTAGCCTTTGCCGACAGCCGTAAGCCCCTGGCGGCGGAATTTATCTTCAATGGCCAGCGAGTTTTTACCATCAACAACCACTTCAGTTCTAAAAGCGGCAGCAACGCCTTTTTTGGCCGCTTTCAGCCCCCCCTCAACGCGGGCGAAACCCAGCGCACCCAGCAGGCCCAGGCCAACCGCAGCTTTGTGGAACGTCTGCTGACCGCTAACCCCGATGCCCGCGTAGTGGTTCACGGCGATTTGAACGAGTTTCAATTTCTAACGCCCCTGCAAACGCTACAATTTCGGGCCGATGGTGAGCCAGTGCTGTTTAACCTGACCCATATCCTGCCTGAGAATGAGCGCTATGCCTATAACTTTGAGGGCAATGCCCAAGCTCTGGATCATGTACTGGTCACCCAATCTCTACTGGGGACAGCGGAATATCAACCCGTCCACGTCAACTCCGAGTTTTTTGACCAAGCCAGCGATCACGACCCGCTCCTGGCCCGGTTTAATCTCGCCAATATGCCATCGGCGGGCCTCAACAACGTCGTCAGGGGTACCAGCGGTAATAACGAAATCGCCGCCCAGGGCAGCCAGCAAATTTTCGGCAACGATGGCAGCGACATCATTGGCCCTGCCCCTGGGTCTACCGGCGGTAACCTGGCCTACGGCGGTAACGGCAACGACCTGCTGATTGCTCACCAAAACGATACCCTCAATGGCGGCCCCGGCAACGATTACCTCAGTGCCGCCGATGGCCTGGGCCGCAATACCCTCAACGGTGGCCCTGGGGATGATTTGATGTTTGGAGGAGTGGGTGATCGGCTCCACGGCGGCACTAATAACGATGTCCTCTATGCTGGTCGGGGCGGCAGCGTGCTGACTGGCGGCGGCGGCAGCGACCAATTCTGGATTGCCTTCAACCAACTGCCGGAGTCGATCCACATCATCACCGACTTTTTGGATGGCAACGACATCATTGGCCTGCGGAGCGTCCCTGGCCTCACCCGCTTTGAGGATTTAACGCTGGTACAACGTGGAGCCGATGTATTAATTCAAGCCCTGGGGCAGGATGTCGCCCTGTTCCAAAACATGTTGGTTGAGCAAATTACCAGCAGCCGCGTGGTCGTTGTCTAGCCTGCCGGTTCAGCCTACAGCCTTAAACCCTGGCTCAACTCGCTATGCTGTAAGACATGTCTCTCGCCCCAGACGGCTATGGCTTTACCCTACCAAGACCTGATTGACACCATTGTGACGGCGACGCTGAAGGGCAAAATTCAGTCTAAACAGCAGGTCTACCGGATGCTGCAAGATGGGTTGGAGGCGGGCAGCGGTGAGCTGTTTGAGCGGGCTCTAGGGCAGTCGCTCACCGAGGTAGAACAAGGGCTGACTAGCGCTGATGAATTCAAGCAGGCCAAAGCCCTGCGGCAGCAGCGGGCACTCCACACCATTCAGGCTGAGTGGCAGCGGTGGCAGGCGGATAACCAGGCCACGGCGGCCTTGGTTGAGCTTGAGGCCGACATCCTGCAGGGCGATGCCGCCACCCGGTTAACTCGGCTGTTAAGTGCCCTAGACCCCAACCAAGAGCAGCCCCTTGCCAGGGAACAGCTAGCTCAGCTAGCTCAGACTCTGAAGCAAGCCCAAGCCAGCCCTACCCTCAGCGAGGCCGAACAGTCTTCCCTACAGGGTTTGGCCCTGGGGTTAGACCAGGGACTGGCAAGCTGGCAGGAACTAGAGTCTGAAGTCGTCAGTTGGATCTTTGCCCAGGGTCAGCAATCTCTGGGTTTTGGTCAATTACCAGAGCAGCAAGGTCCCTGGTATTACTGGAGCAAGCGGGTCAGTTATCCGCCGCTACAACGCCTGTTTGACGATTTAGCCCGACATCAAACCGTTACCGCGGCGGGCATTCCCACCCTGCTGCCCCTGGCTGATTGGCTGGCCTGGGCGGTGGTGCTCCAGCGTCTACAACTGGCCTTGGTGAACTGGTTTGACCACCAGCCCTACGATGCTAAAGCGGGTAAGCGGTTGTCCATCGCGACGTTTCTCACCTTTGCTGTGGTGTGGAGTTTGATTTCAAATCGCCTCAGCGAGCTGGGCCAGAGCCAACTGGCGCAGGGGTCGTTTCAGGTCTTACTGCAAGGGTTGCGACAGTTCGCCAGCCAGTCCTACTTTCCCCTTTATGGCGGGCTGTTTACGGCCCTGTCGGGGGAGCCATTGCAGACGCTGCTGGACTATCTTGATCAGCCTCTCCAGCAGGTACCTAATACGGCGGTCAAAGCTCGCATCCTGACGCTGCTGGGTTATTCCCAGAGGGCAATAGGCCGCTACGAGCAGGCTCAGCGCTTCCATCAGCAGGCCCTAGACATTGCCCGCGAAGCCCAGGATAGCGCCTGCGAAATCGCTAGCCTCAACCACCTCAGCCGCACTAGCACCCTACAGCAGGACTTTGAAACCGCTCTAGGTCAGAGCCAGCGAGCGTTAATTCTGGCTCGACAGGCGGGCGATCGCGTCGGGCAGGCCAACGCCCTGGCCAATTTGGGCTACAGCCAGGTGGCCCAGGGGCAGACTCAACTGCTAGAACCAGACCAGTACGAAACCCTACTGACCTATCTGGAGCAGGGCGTTACCCTGTCAGAGCAGGTGGGCGATCGCCCCAGTCAGGCCATCTGCGCCAATAGTTTGGGTATTGCCCAACTCAAATTGGCACAGTATGGGCCAGCCATAAACTCGCTGACGAAGGGTTTGCAAGTGGCTCAGGCAATTGGCGATCGCTTTTTAGTGGCCTCTAACTTTGCTAACCTGGCCGCAGCCTACCAGGGCCAAGGCAACCTGGAGCGGGCCGTGCTAACCGGCTGTTTGGGCATGTATCTGTTCTACCAAATCGACTCCCAAGACTGGCGACAGCCCGCCGCTGCTCTCAGCATTCTCTACGGGCAACTGGGGCCAGAGACATTTCAGAGTGTCGTAACGGAGCACCGACGGCAGTTTTTACCCCTCATTGGCGTAGACGGCTACGACTATTTGTTGCCGTTGCTAACTCGCTATCGAGAGTCGCTAGAGGGGTAGGTGACGAAAGCAGGGTAGGCTGCGCGCCGCATCCGAGCCGGGTGGGTAGGCTTAAAATGGAGTTAATTCATCCTATCCTGGGCGATGGCTACTACGGCAGACGATGTTTGGCGCTTGCTAGGCGAGCTGGCGGAAGCCCAGCAAGAAACCGATTCCCAGAGCATGACCAACGGCGGCTGTACGGGGTCGTAGCTGGCATTGGCATAGATCCAGGGGCCGACCGCTATGTCTATCGCCAGGGGTTGTTTGTGCTGGCCCAGTCTGGCGAAATGGTGGTAATTCTCAACGACGTTGAATTTCAGCCCCGCGCCTGGTAGTCAAATCATGCGGCTTGTTTTTATTGATGCCGACGACTGCCAAACAAATGGGCATAAACGTAGGAAAATTCGCATCCCAAAAAGAAAATTTGACATGTCAGAAATATCCATAGCATTAAAATCATGACGCTACCAATTACGCCATAGGAGAGAAACTGGCTACCAATAGAAATGACACTATTGCTAACCAATTGTTGTAGACCTATCAGAGCCGCAGCGGTGATTAGAGCCGCCAGCCAAACATCATTCCAGCTTAGATTAGCATTGGGCAGAATTTTGAACAAAATGCAAATAGCTATCGCTAGAATTAAAAGCGACGACCCGACTTGTAAGCTTCGGCTTAGCGATAGCTCATCTACTTGAATAAACGGCAACAGGTCTTGAAAATTGTTAACTACTGCAATGATGATCTTGATAATGATGCTTGATAGTAACGAAGTTAACAACAGCAGAGCGGTACCAAATACTAGAAGAAATCCTGATAGCTTATTGGTAACAAAGAACATCACCATTTCCGGTACTGAACCAGCCTGAGTCATGCGGCTGGGCGATTTCCAGATTTGGTTGACAAACCGCTTGAGAATAACAAAAATTGTGCTGGCTATAAATAATAGAAGCACAAATCCAACAACACCAGCACCGGCACTGTTTTGATTGAGGGAAATCAGCGTGTCTTCAATTAGCCCATAGGCTTCGGGTGGCAAGGCACGCCGGATGGGCGTTAAGGCGGCTTCAAACGCATCGATATTGGGGCCAATCAGTGCGCCCACAATACTCAAAATCACCAGCAGTAGCGGGAATAGAGAAAATAGCGCGTAGTAGGAGAGGGCGGCGGACATACCAGGCACATTATCCTGATCCCACTTAAGCCCGGTTTGAATCAGGAGTTGCGCTGGCCGTGATGGCAGAATCGTCCCTTGGACGTAGGGAAGTACAGTGCTTTGAAAATAGCGAATCATGGTGTTGTGAGCTGCGTGAATGCAGTCCAGTTATACCAGGCAACTCCTGCTGAACGCTATTTGCGAGCTACACCATCGACTCGGGCCGCGTGTTTAACCGCCGAGGCCACGGCCGGAGCCACCCGCTGATCAAACACCGAGGGAATGATGTGTTCCCGATCGAGATCATGGGGGCTGACTAGGGCGGCGATCGCAAAGGCGGCCTCCAGATACATGGATGGCGTAATTTCCTGGGCACGGCAGTCTAGCGCCCCTCGCAGAACGCCAGGGAAGGCCAGCACATTGTTGATTTGATTAGGGTAGTCGCTGCGCCCGGTGGCCATTACCGCCACCTGGTCGGTAACTAGCTCAGGCTGAATTTCGGGAATGGGGTTGGCCATGGCAAACACAATCGGGTCAGCCGCCATAGACTGCACCATATCCACCGACACCACTCCCGGCGCGCTCACCCCCAGAAACACATCGGCCCCCTGCATAGCGTCGGCCAAGGTACCGGAGGCGTCTACGGCAAATTCCTGCTTTTGGGGGTTCAAGTCCTCGCGGCTGCGGGAGAGAATACCCTTGAATCACACAGCACGATGGTGGTAGCTCCGGCCTTTTGCAGCAGCTTGGCAATGGCAACTCCCGCCGCCCCGGCACCGTTAATGACGACCTTAACCTGGGGGAGGGATTTGTTGACGAGTTTGAGGGCGTTGACCATCGCCGCTAGGGTAACAATGGCGGTGCCGTGCTGGTCGTCATGGAAGACAGGGATATCAAGCTCTTGCCGCAACCGCGCCTCAATTTCAAAGCAGCGAGGAGCGCTGATATCTTCTAAATTAACGCCGCCGAACACCGGAGCAAGTTGCTTCACAGCCGTGACAATGGCATCGGCATCTTGAGTATCCAGACAGATTGGAAAAGCATCGAGCCCAGCAAATTTTTTGAACAGCAATGCTTTACCCTCCATCACGGGTAGGGCGGCGGCTGGCCCCAGGTTGCCTAAACCCAGCACGGCGCTGCCATCGGTGACAATCGCTACGGTGTTGCCTTTAATCGTCAGGTCAAAGACGCGGTCGGGATGGTCGGCAATTTCCTTGCACACGCGCCCCACACCGGGCGTGTAGGCCATGGCCAGATCATCCTGGTTGCTTAGCTCTAGCTTGCTCTCGACGCTAATTTTGCCGCCTTCGTGGATTTGGAAGGTGCGATCGCACACCTCCAAAATCTCGATATCTTCCACGGTCTTAACGGCGTTTACGATATCCTCTACGTGGGCTTCGCTGGCCGCATCGACATGGAGCACCCGAATTAAATCCTTACGGGTACGGCTGACTAGCGAAAAATCCCCCAGATTGCCACCCGCCTCCGCAATGGCTTGGGTAACGCGGGCCAGCATCCCAGCCCGATTAGGAATTTTGAGCCGCAAACTGAGACTGTAGCTAGAGTTGGGGTAAGATTTGCCATGCCAGAACCTTAACGACTATCGCTGTATATAAAGGGCTGTATTGAGGAATAGTAAGGCTAATTCCTACCGTTGTACGCCAAGACCCCATAAGTCTGTGTGAAGATAGAAGTAACGTCTGTTACTGGTGTACGGTTCTCTCACCCCTTGATATCCCGTTGCCACTATGCCAAGCCTTTACAGCGAAATCACCATTGATGCCCCCCGTTTTGCGGTGTGGGATGCCCTGGTGCGTAAGGAAGAATGGCACCGCTGGAACACCTTTCTCTACGATTGCGACCCCAACCGCCCCATTCGCCAAGGGGGCGAAATTTTTCTGGCCCTGCGCCGTATCGAGGGGGAAGACGAAACCGAGTTTCAGCCCCGGGTGTTGATGGTGCAGCCCAACCGTTGCCTGCGCTGGATGGCCAAGGTACCCGGTTTTAGAAGCGAACACGTGTTTGAACTGGAGGATATTGGCCCTAACCGCACCAAATACATTCACCAGGAGCGCCTATCGGGCCTGCTGTCTCAAGTGTTTTTGCCCTTCATTCGCCGCGATGAGAAGGAAGGCATTCGCCGGATGAGTTGGCAGATTAAGCGTTACGTGGAGCACTACTACCGACGACAGTGGTAAGGTAATTTCTCACGGCTATTGTGCCGGTGGTTGTAGTTCTAGGGCAATCGCGTCGGGGCACGCAGGCAACGGTCTGTGGCATAGGGGTGTTGATGGAACTCAACTCGGCCTAGGCC
>JAAUUR010000487.1 GCA_012031045.1 Leptolyngbyaceae cyanobacterium SM2_5_2 | reverse complement strand
CGCGTCACTATCAGAGCCAAATTGACCTCGGATCGACTCCTTCATCGCTAAAACCGCATGGTGGAACTCCCACTCTGCTTGGCGGGCCGCATCCACCGCAGCCTTGAGGGTGACTACCATTTCAGTTTCTTTTTGTTGTTTAGCCCGCATAGCCGTGTAGAGCGCTTTTAGCTCTTCTGGGGTCGCTTCACTGCGGATTGGAAGATACCGCTCAACGGTACTCAAACCGTTCAGAGAGTCGATATCGGCGTCAAGAATTTTGGTAGGCAATCGACGAGCAATGTTGACAACAGTCATGATAAACCCCTCATTGAGGATGAATGTACAGGGTGAACGTACAGGGTGAATCGGTAGATTAGGCTTCTCTGAACGGGAGTTAGGGCTAGACTACTAGCCCAAGGAGGCGACCCAATAGTGCCTGAAGGAAATTAGGCCCAGGAAGCAAAAAACGGTAAGTCAACCAGACAAGCGTTCGGGGGTAGAGGTTGTCCGGTGGTGTTAGTAGGCCAGCCGGTTGCATTGGCCTACTGACTAGCCTGCCCACGCCATGAAAGGATGTAACAGAATATTGAATGTTATCAACAACAACAACGTTGTGCCTTCAAAAGATTAGCTGTTGCCCCACTCAGGCAATATGTTTCTCTATGCTTAAAATATTGTCCATTGATGACACGTTCTATTGCCGTGCAACAACGGCCTAGGCCGGGTTCAACCTAACGTGTTGGCCAAGGCCAATGGTGTGGCGCATTGACAACACCTTGAATTGACAGCTGAATATGGCCCCTCCACCGCTCAACATGACTGATCAGCTCTTGAAGACAAGGGTGCGAGGGCTAAAAAGGGGGTTGGGGTTCAGCCACTCATCCGAGTCAGCATTGACAACTAAGTACGGGCCAGGCTGAAAGGCGATGTAGCACCATGACATAAAATCAAGGTGCTGGCAAAATAAAGCACCTATGCGATACCTCTGGGCCGTTAGTCTTGGTTTGCTCACAGCACTAACGCTTGGGCACGTAGCTGTGGCTGAGCTGGTGGTTTCACCAGAAACTATCACCCTGGCTGGTAACCGCCCCAGCTGGCTCTCTCAAAACCTACCGTTGCCTCAAGGCCGCTATCTACCCCGGTGATCTCGCCAGTCGGGTGACTACCACGCTAACCTTAAGCGATCTACAAGGCATTGACCCACTGACGGCCACGGTTTCTGACCTGCGCCGGGCCGATGGAGCCGCCCTAATTCCGGCCGCCAGTATTCAGGTGCAACCGTCTATGGTCTCAGTGCCCACGAATGCGCCGGAGTCTATTGCCCTTACCGTTAATTTTGCTGACGCACCCGCCAGTGGAGAATTTGCCGGATCGCTATATCTTTACCACCAGGGTGGACGACAGGTGGTGCCGCTGCTCGTGCGGGTTAAAACCGCCCCGCTGTTGCCCTGGGCTTTTATGGTCGTGGGGGTGTTATTGGGCACTGGGTTGTCGCGGTATCGGGCGGAAGGGCGCTCACGGGACGAACTGGTGGTGCAAGTCGGGCGTTTGCGCAATCAAATGCGGGCTGACCCAGAATTAGACGAAAACTTCCAGGCCAGCATAGAGTCTGAATTGGTTGATGTATTCTCTGCCCTAGAAGATAGAGATTGGGAAACAGCGAAGTCTGAAATTGTTGAGGCTAAGAATCTCTGGAAGCGGTGGTGTAAGTATCGGGATGATTGGATAGCTCAGTTAGAGTATGGGGAAACCCAGGTTGCTGAAGAATTCCAGAAATTACCGGAGCACACCCGATTAATAACTTATATGCAAGAAGTCAAGAAAAACATAGATGACCTTTACCGAAAGTTAAAAAATGGCCAATATAAAGAACCTCAGGAACTCAGTGTAAGTTTTTCTGAGATAAGGAAACAAATTAACCAGTATAAAGAAGGAGAAACCGCTATAGAAAACCTACGAGAACGCTGCAAAGACCTGCCCAGAGAGAAAGCCAAATCTTGGCTAGGTAAGTTTGACTTGATGGAAAGTCGTTTGCATAAGCTAAGTCCCGACCAAGACAGCTATCAAAAGTGGCAGCTTTCCTTAGATGAAGTTAGTCAAAAGTTGGAGGAAGAAATTTCAGCTTCAATGACCAATGCAACTTCTGAGGTCGCTATCACAGGTCGATCCTCTACCACCGCAATAGATTTCAATCCTATACCGTCTGCACCTTACATCAGTGTGCCTGGGCAACCAAACGACAACGACATCGAGCGATCTCAGACAAACTTGCGATGGTTTGATCAAGCCAGTCTGGTAGTGGCAATTGTTTTCTTGGCATGGTTGGGCATGACAGAACTCTACGCTAACAAACCAACGTTTGGGGCTGATCCTATGCGAGACTACTTTACACTCCTAGCTTGGGGATTTGGCGCAGAGCTAACCCGCGAATCTATAGTTAAAGCTTCCCAAGGAGTTAGGAATGGCATTGAGTAAATAAATTTATCGCACGTCATTCCTTCAGGAATTTAGGGCAGTAATCTTGTAGCTTGATAAAGACTCAGTTGGTCAGTCCATAGAAATAAGTAAATCCATAGATAAAGGTCAAATGGTATGCAGTGGGCCTTTCTGGTTGGGATCAATGAATATAATGATAAAAATTATGCCAAACTGAACTATTGTATTGATGATGTTCGAGCGCTAGGCGCGTTGCTTGAGCAGGTGGGTTATGTACCCGTCTGCCTGCATGATCGGTTAAACCTTAGGGATCCTAGATTTCCAGACAAGAAAAATATCTTGGCAGAGTTAGATATGCTACTCAAACAGGTCAAAGATAATGACCTGCTGTTTATCTACTTTGCTTGTCATGGCTGTCGGACAGAAAATGATAAGCCAATACTAATTGCGGCAGATACGAGAAAGATTCACGTAGAAACAACCGGGATTTCTGTTCAGGATGATTTGGAGCCCAGAATTAGACAAAGCCAAGCACAACAGAAGATATTGATGCTGGATGCCTGTTTTATGGGCCAGGGTCGAGGCGGAGATCAACAAGATCCAATGGCTTTTCTGCGAAGAGTTAATGCTATGGCTTCTGGATACGAAGTTATTGCGGCCAGTAGTGAGAACCAGGAATCGTTAGAGTCATCGGGGTTAAAGCACAGTATTTTCTGCCATTTTGTGCTCCAAGGGTTAGCCGGTGCAGCAGATCTTGGGCAGAATATCATCATGCTCAGCAGTCTTAAAAGCTATGTTTTAGATGGCATTGCTGAATATACTGTTCGCCTTAGCCTGGAGCAAGAACCTCAAGGTCGGTCAACTGGAAATCTGGGTGATTTTATACTGGTGGATTATGAAAAGCATCCTCGGCCAAAGTTAGATGCCATATCAGCCGAGACTTCAGTATCAGTAGATGAGGTAGTCAATGA
>JAAUUR010000035.1 GCA_012031045.1 Leptolyngbyaceae cyanobacterium SM2_5_2 | reverse complement strand
GTGGCTCGATCAGCCTCCCAAGCCGGATAACGAATTTCATGATCAAACAGGTGGCCCGATGTTCGCACCACAATCATCTGAGCCACCTGCTCAGCCAGGGAAAGAAATTCCGGGGAAGACAGCGCCAGGGTCGTCATGACCCTGCTCACGCCGGTTCATCTTCCGCAGTGGGCACGCTTTCCAACTCCCGGCCATCGGCGGCATCGTCCTCAGCAAAAAGGGCGTCCAAGCCCTTCTCCTCGCGCTCCTGACTGAGTTGATTAATCAGCGACAGCACCCGGGTGCCGCGCTCCACTGACTGATCTTCCCTAAACAAAATTTCGGGCGTGCGGCGCAGGTGCAAGCGCTGCCCCAGTTCACTCCGCACAAAGCCCGTCGCCGCTTTCAGGCCCGCCATCGTTTCTGCCTTGGCCTCATCGGTGCCGTAGACACTGACAAATATTTTGGCGTGTTGCAAGTCGCCCGATACTTCCACATCGGTAATACTGACCATGCCGGCCCCTACCCGGTCATCCTTAATGCCGACCACCAGCATTTGGCTGACCTCGCGCTTAATCAAAGACGCCACCCTTTCCACTCGGCGACTGTTAGCCATGGTCGTACTCCTTTTTTGTAACAGCTATTCTGGCTAGGCCGTTGGCAATCACCCGATCTACCCTGTCGCCCAGCCGCAGGGGAAGCTAGGCCATGTTCAAGCCCAGCATGGCCCGCAAGGTGAAGGTGAGAAAAATAAAGCCAGCAATCACCGCACCCAAGAGCGCCACCGCCGTAGTAGGCCGCTGCAATAGGGGCATTAGGGGCTGCACCGCGTTGTACAAAATCCCCAAACTGAAGGAAATCAGATAGCGGGGATAGCGAGAAACGTTGTTAAAAAACTCTTTCATGGTGGCAGACTAGCGCAGGCGCTAGGTGGTCAGTCAATACGGGCATCTATTCAGGCTGCGCCCGTTTTCCATCCTAACCTACGGGATTAGGGGATCTCTCACTTAGCCAGAAAAAGTTGAGGGAATGGACGGGTTCACAAAATACTAGAGTAGGAAGGTAATGTTGCCCTGTCTTTTCTGGCTATGTCTGAGACTTTATCCCCAGCGGCTGTGCCGGTTGATCAAATCCGCTACAACGAGCAGGGGCTAGTGCCCGCCATCGTGCAGGACTATTTGGATGGCACCGTGCTGATGATGGCCTGGATGAATCGGGAATCCCTCCAGAAAACCCTGGATACCGGCGAAACCTGGTTTTGGAGCCGCTCTCGGCAGGAGTTTTGGCATAAGGGAGCCACCTCAGGCCATGTGCAAAAGATGCAATCCATCCGCTATGACTGCGACAGTGATGCGCTGCTGGTCACGGTTGAGCAAATTGGCGATATTGCCTGCCATACGGGGGAACGTAGCTGCTTTCACCAGATTGAGGATCACAAGATAGCGCCCCCCGCAGATACCCTTTCTCAGGTGTTTGGGGTGGTTCAAGATCGCCAGGCCAACCCTGACCCCAATTCCTACACCTGCAAGCTATTGGCCGGTGGCGACAACAAAATTCTCAAAAAAATTGGCGAAGAGGCCGCTGAGGTCATAATGGCCTGCAAGGATGATGATGCCGAGGCCATTGCCGGAGAAGTAGCCGATTTGTTCTATCACACGCTAGTAGCCCTGGCCCATCACGGGGTGGATGTTAAGGACGTCTATCGCAAACTTCAGGAGCGAAGACGCTAAAGCAACTCCATCACTCCACCATCGCACCACCCTTACTCCAACGGCGACTTCGCTGGAATCCCTGGCAGGCGAGGGTATTTATCCGACGTGCGGCTGACCTTAGTGAGAATCACATTGTGGCGAACGCCCTGAGTCAGGGGTGTGGTCATAGGCCGTACATCCTGGAGTTGGCCACCTAAGCGTGGTAAAACCGCAACTAGGCCCGCTTCTTCTGCTGGCGACCACTGCCCCCGGTAGAGAATGGCCCGACCACCGAGTTTTAGCAGGGGGAAGGCATACTCAGCGCAGGTGTTGGCTGGCCCCACCGCCCGTAGCAAGGCGACATCGTAGGCTTCTCGATGCAAGGGCTGATGACCAAGGTGCTCGGCCCGTTCTGGCAGGTAACTGATGTTGGACAGCGTCAGCGTTTGGCCAATGGATTCCAGGGCCGCAATTTTCTTGCGAGTAGCATCCAGCAGGGCAACCGACCACTGGGGAAACACCATGGCCACCGGTAAGCCAGGGAAGCCACCGCCGGTGCCGATATCGATCACCCGGAGAGCCGAGTCTGTGGGTGGAGAGTCTGTTAGGTAGGAGGCTACGCCCTGAAGTGAATCCCAGAGGTGCTTTTCCCAAAAGTCTTCTGGGCTGGTAATACGAGTGAGATTAATGTGTTGGTTAACCTCCAACACAGCGGCATAGAGCTGCTGGAACCGCTGTTGCTGGGCGGCATTCGGGTACCATCCCAAACTAGCCTGCCACTGCTCGGTGTAGCTGGGTAAGATATCGGCTGGAGCATTCATCTATTCCACTCCAGATAGGGTTGGCTGCGGTACGGCCCTAATCCTACCGTGGTCTAGCTGCCAGCAGCGATCGGCCAGGTGCGCCAGTTCATCGGCATCGTGGGAAACCACTAGCAGCGTCCAGTTTTGCTTCAGCGTCTGCAATAGGCTAATCACCTGCTGCCGCATGGACCAGTCCAAACCGGCGGTGGGTTCATCTAGCAGCAGCAGATAGGGTTTGCGAATCAGCTGCACCGCCAGTGCCAGCCGCCGTTGTTGACCACCACTGAGGGAATGGGGCAGAGCATCCAGGGAAATTTTCTCTAACCCAACCGCTTGCAACGCCTGATCAATTTGGCTGCGCTCTAGGTCTGGGTGGCCCAGACGCAGTTCTTCCAGAAGCGTGTGGCCACAGAAATGCCGTTCTGGAAATTGAAAGACCAGCCCCGCCAACTGCCGCAAAGAATCCGGCTCTAGAGTTTGCTCGCGCCACTGGATGGTGCCCGCTGTAGGCCGGGCAAAACCTGCCAGTAATTCCAACAAAGTGCTTTTACCTGAACCACTGGGGCCGTAAATGACCCCTAACTGCTGGGGCGCTAACTCTAAAGAAACTTGATTGAGGATAGCCATCTGGCTGGCGGGCGGGTGATACGTTAGCTCACGAAGATAAAGCATCAAAAATAATTTGCTCTGGGTTACCGCTGTCAATAGTTAGAAAAAAGGAGCCAGCCCATGGGCCAGTGTATCATCTGTAACATTATGCTAAGGCGGCTCCAATAGGGCTGTTCAAAATAGGGTTAACAACTATCTTCAAGTCTTGAGACATAATCGTAGATCGTAGATGGTGCAGATGGTTTTAGGTTGTTATTTAGCGAGTCTCATCATGGTGGTTCCCGCTCTCCACAAAGTCAGTCTTTATAGAGTTTATAGTCGTTCTCGCCGCCTGTTGGCCACGGCCCTGGCTGGAACCATAACCAGCCTTGTCCTCGGTTTGATGGCCACCCCTGTGTTGGCTGGTGATCCCTTCCGGCCCAACGATCCCCACGATATTGGGCCAGCCAGCGAAGCGGCCTTTGAAGCTCTATTTTACGCTGGGGACTACAGCGCCGCCCAGCGGTTGGTGAATCAGGCCATCGCGGCTGAACCGGATGAGCCCATGAACTACGCTATTGCCGCAGCCCTGGGCTATCTCGATAAAGATTTAGACCAGCTAGCCGCTCAGGCCCAGCGCACCCAGGAAGCGGCGGCAGCTCTAAAGGAAACCGATGCGCTGCGGGGCCATCTCTACACCGCCGTGGGCATCTTCATGGAAGGTGCCCACGTGATTCAAACCCAGGGGCTAACTCGCGGCACACCAACAGCATTGAGGCTGCTGCAGCGAGTGTTCAGCGAGCTAGAGGCGGCAGAGAAAATCGACGCTGCCGACCCAGAACTCAGCCTGCTGAAAGGGTTTATGGATCTGCTACTGGCCGTTAACCTGCCCTTTGCCAATCCCGATCAAGCCATCTCTCGGCTACAGAACGGCCATCCAGATTACCTGTCTCACCGGGGCGTTGCCATTGGCCTGCGCGATCTGGAGCGCTATGATGAAGCGCTGGTAGAGGTGGACAAGGCGCTGGCCGCCGCCCCAGATAATCCAGATTTGATGTATTTGAAGGCGCAGATTCTCTTCCTCAAGCAGGACTTTGATGCCAGCCTGCCGCTTTACGCTAGCGCCCTGGCCTATGCCGACCAATTACCAGGCTCTACGGTGCGGCAGATTCGCTTTGAGGAGTGCTTGGCCCAGGGTAATGACGGCCCAACCTGTGCTGAGCGGTCTGACATTAATGCAGGATAGGCACCATGCAGGTAGAATTTCGCGAGTGTGACTTCTTCAACTTCTGGATCTGGCTACGGTTTGAAACCGTACCCTCTACCCTTGAGCAGCAATATATTGATGAGGTCTTTTCCTCCTGGTTTTTCCTGGGCAAATTGGGTGGGTTTAATGCCGAAAATCTCCAGGTGCAAGACACCGGCCTAGATATTAGCTACCTGACCTATGACCAGGAGCAGCTTGGCCAAAGTATGTTGTCGGTTATGCACAACATGGGCGAAGTGGAATATGAGGGTGTTTGGGCACGCTGCTGGTTTGACCTAGGCACCAGCGATGCCCTAGCCCTCGACGTCCTCCTCAATGCGCTGGAGCAGTTTAGCCGCGAATACGTGGTGATTGACACCTGTTACATCGGTGGCGAAAACCCCGATTGGCCGATCCCTCGCCACCGTCGCCCAGAGTTTGTGGAAGAAGACACTTAGCGAAACATGCTGCTAACGGAGCTTTCTTCATGAATTCGCCAGATCGCCTCACCGAGTAAATTGGCCATCGACAGTACCGTTAACTGCTCAAATTGGCGAGTGGCGGTCATGGGAATCGTGTTGGTAACAATCACTTCCTCAAACAAACCACCGGATAGCCGTTCAATGGCCGGGGGTGAAAACACCGGGTGAGTAGCACAGGCATACACTTGGCGAGCGCCCTCCTGCTTCAGCAAACGGGCTCCTTCGCAGATGGTACCAGCCGTGTCGATCATATCGTCCACAAGCACGGCAGTTTTACCCCGCACATCGCCGATCACGTTCATCACTTCGGCTACGTTGTGAGCCTGCCGCCGCTTATCGATAATGGCCAGCGGCGCATCGTTGAGCTTTTTCGCAAAGGCCCGTGCCCGCGCCACCCCGCCAACATCGGGGGAAACTACCACGAGATCTTCCAGGTTCTTTCTAGCGATGTAGTCGATCAGCACCGGGGTGCCATAGACATGATCGCAAGGAATATCGAAATAGCCCTGGATTTGAGCCGAATGCAAGTCAATCGCCAGGACGCGACTGGCCCCGGCTTTGGTCATCAGGTTAGCTACTAATTTCGCCGTAATGGACTCACGTCCAGCGGTTTTGCGATCAGCCCGGGCATAGCCGTAGTAGGGCACTACAGCCGTAATTTGGCGGGCCGAAGCTCGACGGCAGGCGTCAATCATAATCAGCAGTTCCATCAGGTGGTCGTTCACCGGATGGCAGGTAGGTTGAATTAAGTAGACATCGCAGCCCCGAATTGATTCTTGAATCTGAATGTAAAGCTCACCGTCGGCAAATCGCTTGCGAACCATTGGCCCTAAGTCGATGCCCAGATAACGAGCTACTTCACGGGCCAACTCAGCATTCGCCGAGCCAGAGAAAAGCTTTAGACGATTATTGTCACCAAATTGCGGTACTGATGGAGTCTGAATCGGCAAGGTGGCAGAACGAATCACAGCAGGCCCTCTGAGCATGTTCACCTAAGAAATCCTAGCATTCTAAAATGGAAATCTTCTGAGCATTTATCCTTGTTGACATGATCAAGAAAATTATTACTAGCCACGTTAAATCCGTTAATGCGCGGTAGTAGATAGCCCAAACCTTGGCTGGTAAGTTTATCTACTAAAAACCAAGGGCAAGCCCAAACCGGCTCAAAGAATCAGCTATGTTAAAACCTAATGACAAACCCCTAAGTTGTGATCCCAGCCCTTAGAAAAGGTTGGCAAAAATTGCTACACTAAATCCCCCTTATTAAGGCTAGATTCGAATTTTTTAATCTGCAATTAACCATAGGAATTTTAGCGAAAGATGGAGCATCTGCGCTAATTCAACAGATTACTTTCAGATATGCGTTGCCAGGCCAGGCGCAGACGCAACTGCTGAAGCGCTGCTACGCCCTGTAAAACCTTGAGTTCTGGCAGATCAGAGTTAAGGTGGGCGGCCTTAGCCAGGGCTTGGTCAGCCGCCTGGGGTTGCCAGGCATAGAGGTGTACAAAACCCAGTAAAAGCCAGTGATAGAGGTTGTTGGGAGCCAGCGCTGTCAGTTGGTTTAGGGCATCAACCGCCCCGCCAGTGTCCTGCCGCAAAATGTGGGCCATCACCTTGGTGTAGAGCCATCGCACATCTTCCGAATCTTGAGCTAAGCGATGATTCATGGCGCTAATGGCCTGGGGTAAATAGTCCTGCACCGGATCGTACTGATTGATTCGACCGACAGTGGCGAAAATTGGATCAACTTTCCCCGTCGCCAGTCCCTGACTGAGTTGATGCAACACACCAACCAAATCTGGCTCTGGAGCGGTTGGCGGAGCCATGTTCTCAGCAATGGTGAGCGTGGTCAAGGGAATGCTAAGCGGCTGACTTTGGCCGGTTCGGCGATCCACATATTCAGCCCTCAGCTGGTAGCGGCCTGGGCTCAGATCCGCTGGCAGGATCATACCTAAACGTTCGGTAACGGCAAAGCTGGCGGGTTCAGGTGCTCCGGCTGATTCCCTTAACAATTGCCCCAAGCCAATGCCGTGGTCATGGATCCAGCTGATTTCGCCCTGATCGTTTTCAGTGGTTTGCCAGTGCAGGATCAAAAGCCCCTGACTCAGAGCCTCCCAGTCGCCTACCAACTCGTAGGAGACTGGCACTGTTTGCCCGGGCGCAGCGGTGGTTGGCAATACGACACTGGCCAGCGTTATCCCATCCGCCCGCTCAGTAAGTGGGGTAACGGTTATCGCTGGTTGACGGCGATGGTGCAGAGCCAGCGTAGACCCATCGGGTAACGGCCAGGTTTGAGCCACGGCAAATTCTGGACTGGTCAATACGGTTTGGGTCAGGGCCGCTTTAGATTCAGACATTGGCCCCTGGTCGCCAGTTTTAGTCAGCATCCAGGGCAGGGCTCTGGCATCTGAGGGAACGAAATCTGGGTTAAATCCCAATTCTCGGCCAAAAACCCGGAAATCCTGCAATGCGCCATAAAAGTCTAGGGTTTGAGGGTTAATCTGCGGCGTGTTGGGCAGCACCCCCAGCGTAGACCGCAGATAGGGCTCTTGCTCAAGAATTCTATTAATGACCGACCGATGGGGCCAGGTCGGGCCAGGGTAAAGGGTACGCATCAGGCGGCTGGGCGGTAAAGCCCCCCCAGGCAACAGGGCCGCAACCATTAGAGCAACCATCAATCCGGCCACCAGCCAGCGCAACCCACGACCGGTCCGATCAATGAGTAGGGTCAGTCCGTAGGCTAACACCAGTACCAAAATCGGTATAGCTGGAGCAATATGGCGAGGGTCTTTATTTTGTAGCAGCGTCAACAAGCCATAACTGCCCAAAAGAAAGCCCAGCAGCCAGGCCCAGGTCACCCTCCTAGGGCGCGAGGGTTTGACTACCTCAAGGGCATTATTGCGCTGGAGCAACCCCACCAGACCAGCCACCACACTGCTGGCCAGGAGGGTATAAGTCACTAGACGAGGCACCATGCGAGCATAGTAGCTCAGGGCCGACCAGCGGTTGCCTGGCACCACCTCAGGCGGCACCCACCGGGCATTGTTGCTTTGGCTATTCGTTAAAACGGTAAGCCAGTTAGTTTGGATCCAAGGGCCACACACCAGCACCATAACACCAGCCGCTAATCCCCACTGCAACAGATAGGGCCAGCGGGGTGGGGGTGCGGGCTGACTCCACCACCACCCACAGCACCGGCACTAGCAAAAAAAAAATACAGCGGTAGGCTTAGTCAGAATGGCCAACCCAGCCCATAGCCCAAAGGCCAAAGCCCACATCCACCGATACCTTGCCAACGCACCTCGCCAATAGGTCAGGCTGGTAAAGGCTGCCGTGACGCAAACAATCAGGCCCAAATCCAGCAGGTAGTCTAACCGGAGGGAATAAAAGGCAGGTACCACAAGACTCAACCCTGCGGCCCAAAGCCCGGTTTGCCGATTAAAGAGGCAGCAACCAAGGGCATAGAGTAACACCATGAGTACTCCAGCAAACAGCAGGTTGACCATCACCGCTTGGTCAAAACCCCGCCCCAAGAGGTTGAAAATTGGCACCGTAGCCAGATACACCAGCGGCGCCCGATACCCAGGCGATAGCCGCCACAGCGTTGTCCACCAATCGCCATCCAACCAAGCCGGTTCTTGCAGCACCCGCCAATAGTTGAGGGCGCGAGTGAGGTGTTCTCCCTGATCCCAAGCTGGTGGAGCCTGATCCCTAAGAACCCAGAACAGGTCAGCGATCGCCACCGCTAACCAAAGGCCCAGTAAAATCCACCCATCCCCCCATCGGACTCCGGTTTGCTCGTCAGTGCTCCTGCCGCCGCGCTGCAACTGAGGCTGTAAAGATTGGAGCGCTGGAGCCGTTGACGGGTTGTTGTCTATCATCTCAATCCGCTATCTGTGAGAGGGCACCAGCCGATTATCTAACGATTACTGGGATGAGTAACCATGTCATTCAGCCAAGGCTTTCACCACGTGGCCATTATCTGTAGCGACTACAGCCGATCCAAGCACTTTTACACGGAAATCCTGGGATTTGAGGTGATTCGTGAAACCCATCGCGCCCAGCGGCAATCCTACAAGCTGGATCTGCGGTTAGCCAACGGTAGCCAACTGGAGCTATTTTCCTTCCCGCACCCACCTAACCGTCTTACCCGCCCGGAAGCCTGTGGATTAAGACATCTAGCCTTAGCCGTCGCTAACCTAGACGCGGCTATTCAGCACCTCCAGGCCCACAACATCCCAACCGAGCCGATTCGCCATGACGAACTGACCGGCCAGCGCTTCACCTTCTTTCAGGATCCTGACCAGTTGCCCCTGGAGCTTTACGAAATCGGTGACTAATTTGGTGAGTGATAGTGATGGAGTCTACAACTAGAGCAAGGTTGCCGGTCAACCAGCTAGGAACAGCGGCAGAAGAAATTGGCTAGGGTTTTACAGCTTCTGGGATGGCCATCCCTCAACCCACCTCAAAACTCATCCACCAGCCACTCCAGCGCCCGGTCGCCCAATGGCAGCAGAATGCTGACCGCTTTACCCAGGCGAGGCCGCTCACGGGTCTGGCTAATCCACTGGCGCACGTAATCCACCTGCCCCCATTCATTCAGATACATCGCCACCTGCTCTAAGTGAGCCAAGTACTCTGCTTCGCTGAGCGGGAAGGACACCTGCTCTAAATAGCGCCACATGACCTGTAAAAAAATCTTGCCCTGGGTACGGCGCAACTGTAGGTCATAGGAATATCCCCACCTTTCCTGCAACAGAGCTTGTAAATCGCTGCCGGTCATCGCATCTTCTCCACCACGGTTAAACGCTGCATTGATACATATCTTTACGATATTGGCATCGTCTCACGGCCAACCAACTTGAAATAAATAGCCTAAAAAAGCGCAAAAATAAGGAATAAATGGGTTAAAGCAGATATTAATGGCACTTGTTTCGTCATTTGCCCATCAAACCTCTCTTTTTCTAGCCTAAGGTCAGGCTTTCGGCTAGAGAAAGAGACAACAGACCGCACCAATCCGCCGTGCTAAGCCAGCGCCATCCATTCAGCGAACATCTGGATGCAATAATACGATTGGTTAAGTCCTTAGCTTCTGTGGTCTTCGGCTGTCGCAGACTGTATCCCCGCTTGGCCTAAGCGTTGTCCTAAAGGGGTTACTACTGATAACATCCAATTCGCCAGGGAGCCTTGATAATAGCTGCTAATACATCTGAACGGGTACACCAGTCTGAATTATGACTCAAGTTTCTGGAGCTTCGGATGTCCCTGATTTGGGGCGTCGCCAATTCATGAATTTGCTGACCTTCGGTGCGGCAACCGGGACTGTCCTGGGGATGCTCTATCCGGTGGTCAAATATTTTATCCCTCCCTCTAGTGGAACGGGTGGAAGCGGGGTAACCGCTAAGAATGAGCTCGGCAACGATGTCATCGTTAGCCAGTTTTTACAAACCCATAACCCTGGCGATCGCGTGTTAGTCCAGGGCCTCAAAGGCGACCCTACCTACCTAGTAGTTAAGGAAAATGGCTCGTTAGAGAGCTATGGGATTAATTCCATCTGTACTCACCTGGGCTGTGTGGTTCCCTGGAATGCCAGTGAGAACAAGTTCATGTGTCCTTGCCATGGCTCTCAGTACGACGCTACGGGCAAGGTTGTGCGCGGGCCTGCTCCGCTTTCTCTGGCATTGGCCCACGCCGATGTTACAGAAGATGACAAAGTTTCATTAACAAATTGGACGGAAATAGATTTTAGAACCGCGAAGGCCCTGGTGGGCTTAGCACGGGCCGTCCCCTGACTTGGTCTTAATGACACCCTCAGTTGACATAGCGTAGATATTCATGATTCCACTACTTTCATCGGTGAGTCGTTGGCGGCCTGTAGCAAGTTTCCTGGTGGCCATGTTCCTTATTCTGGGTGGAGTACTGGTTCAACCTGAACCGGCGACGGCCTACCCATTTTGGGCTCAAGAAAATTACGAAACCCCTCGCGAAGCTACGGGTCGCATCGTGTGTGCGAACTGCCACCTAGCCGCTAAGCCGACCAAGGTAGAAGTTCCCCAGGCGGTGCTGCCAGATTCGGTTTTTAAGCTCAAGGTTGAAATTCCCTACGACCTCAGCACCCAGCAGGTGCTTGGCGATGGTAGCAAAGGCGGCCTCAATGTTGGGGCCGTTGTAGTGTTGCCCGACGGCTTCAAAATTGCTCCCCCAGATCGTATCTCTGAGGAATTAAAGGAGGAAGTAGGTAGCACCTATTTCCTTCCCTACAGCGAAAGCCAGGACAATATCGTTCTAGTTGGCCCGCTACCGGGCGAACAGTATCAGGAGATCGTCTTTCCCGTTCTTTCTCCCGATCCAGCCCAGGATAAAGCCGTTTCCTTCGGCAAGTATCAAATCCACGTTGGGGCAAATCGCGGGCGTGGGCAGGTGTATCCCACTGGCCAAGCCAGCAACAACACGGTTTACAATGCCTCCGTTAGCGGTACAGTGACCGATGTTGAACCTCAGGCTGGTGGTGGCTATGCCCTCACCATTCTGGCCGAAAATGGTGAGTCGGTAACGGAAGCTATTCCCCCTGGGCCTGAGCTATTAGTTTCCGAAGGGGATGCCGTTGAGGCCGGTAAACCTATCACTACCAACCCCAATGTTGGTGGCTTTGGTCAAATTGATGCGGAAATTGTGCTCCAGAGCCCTAACCGGGTTAAGGGCCTAATTGCTTTCATCGCCGCCATTATGGTGACTCAAATCATGCTGGTGCTGAAGAAGAAACAGGTCGAGCGCGTACAAGCGGCCGAAATGAGCTTCTAGCTTAGTTCACGAGTTGTACAAAATCGTTAGGGATGCCTAGGGGGCATCCCTTTTTTTGGATTCTGTGGCCCCTGCCATTGCCAGCCACAGAATCCATTCCAGCGCCCCTGCCCTGGGTCGTTGCTGCTCGGCATGATATCTGTGTCCTGTTGACTGGGCAACAACAGTCTAGGATTGATCTAAGTGTGACGATGGGCAGTTCCTTAAGCTACAATTGTTAAGACTTTTTGCATGTTCGGAACTTATCTTGAGCTTCTGGTTAGCTGGCGCTCTGGGGTAGTTTCGTGGCCCGTTTGTTGTCGCCTAAGCTTTAACGTAGTTATGACTCTTCCTATCCGCAACGTTGCGATTATTGCCCACGTCGATCACGGCAAAACTACCCTGGTAGATGCCCTGCTTAAGCAATCCGGTATTTTTAGAGAGGGCGAAGAGATACCCGACTGCGTGATGGACTCCAACGATCTGGAGCGGGAGCGAGGCATTACCATCCTGTCGAAGAATACGGCTGTTCGCTACCAGGAAACCCTGATTAACATTGTGGATACCCCTGGCCACGCTGACTTTGGCGGCGAGGTAGAGCGGGTGTTGGGTATGGTAGACGGCTGCATTCTCATTGTGGATGCCAACGAAGGCCCCATGCCCCAGACTCGTTTTGTGTTAAAAAAAGCCCTGGAAAAAGGGCTGCGTCCAATTGTGGTGATCAACAAAATTGACCGACCCCAGGCTGAACCCCACGGCGCTATCGATAAAGTCTTGGACTTATTTTTAGAATTGGGGGCCGATGACGACCAGTGCGAGTTTCCTTATCTATTTGCGTCTGGCCTAGCGGGCTTTGCCAAACTCCAGCTCGAAGACGAAAATGAGGACATGAAGCCTCTGTTTGAGTCCATTCTGGATCACGTCCCCCCCCCGGTTGGGGATGTGAATAAGCCGCTTCAACTCCAGGTCACTACGTTGGACTATTCCGAGTATCTAGGTCGTATCGTCATTGGCAAAATCCATAATGGCGTTATTCAGGCTGGTCAGCAGGCCGCTCTGATTAAAGAAGACGGTACTTTGGTTAAGTCTAAAATCACGAAACTACTGGGCTTTGAGGGGCTACGTCGCATCGAGATCGAGCAAGCTTCGGCGGGGGAAATTGTGGCTGTGGCTGGGTTTGCCGACGCCAACATTGGGGAAACCATTACCTGCCCCAATAATCCCCAAGCGCTGCCGCTTATTAAGGTAGACGAACCGACCCTACAAATGACCTTTGCGGTAAATGATTCCCCCTTTGCAGGCCAGGAAGGGAGTTTTGTAACATCTCGGCAGTTGCGCGATCGCCTCATGCGAGAGCTAGAAACTAATGTGGCCCTACGGGTAGAACCAACGGACTCCCCCGACCGCTTTGCCGTATCAGGCCGCGGGGAACTACACCTGGGGATTTTGATTGAAACCATGCGCCGGGAAGGCTATGAGTTTCAGGTCTCCCAACCGCAGGTTATTTACCGAGAAGTCAGTGGTCAACCCTGCGAACCCTTTGAGCTACTGATTCTAGATGTTCCAGAGGATGGCGTTGGCGGATGTATGGAACGTCTTGGCCAGCGCCGGGGAGAGCTACAGGATATGCGGGTCATGGGCGATGGCCGCGCCACTTTAGAATTTGTGATTCCGGCCCGTGGTCTGATTGGTTTTCGGGGTGAGTTTATGCGCCTAACCCGTGGTGAAGGCATCATGAACCACAGCTTTTTGGATTATCGCTCCCTCTGCGGCGACGTAGAGGCCCGCCGCAACGGTGTCCTGATCGCCTTTGAAGAAGGGGTAGCCACCTTCTACGCCATGAAGAATGCCGAAGACCGGGGTATCTTTTTCATTACGCCAGGCACCCGTGTTTACAAAGGCATGATTGTTGGGGAACACAACCGACCTCAGGATCTAGACCTCAACGTCTGTAAGACTAAGCAGCTAACTAACCACCGTTCCGCTACCGGCGACGAACTGGTACAGCTCCAAACTCCCCAGGAAATGAGCTTAGAGCGAGCCTTAGAATATATCGGGTCAGATGAACTGGTCGAAATCACGCCAGAATCCATCCGTCTGCGGAAGGTCTCTAAGAAGTTGGTCAAGCGTTAACCATCAAAAATCCGGTTAGCCTCAAATTAGACCGTGGTTAATCCTCACCCAGTAGAGTTGGTTGGGTATGCTCTACTGGGTACGGTAGCACTGGGGAAAAGTTGCTGTGGGTCGGTTTACCAATTGGCTAGAGCGTCGCTGGGTTAACCCAGCCTACGTGGGCTGGGTACTGTTGGGGTTAGCCGTTTTCTTCTTCGCCGCCGCTACCAACACCCTGGCAGGCTGGCTCTATGTTATGAGTGGTGTTTTGCTAGCCCTGCTAGTCGTTGCGGCCATACTTCCTCCCAAAAACCTGCGGGGGTTAACCGTTCAGCGGCTTCCCAGCGAGGCCGTTTCAGCGGGGGAGCCATTGCTCATAGAGCTTCAAATCCTCAACCCTCAGCGCCATAGCACAGGGGCTATGCAGGTGATGGATCGACCGGCTCAGGAACTAGGGCCTATTCAACAGCACGCCCTGCAAACCATTTCCCCTGGGCAAACCTACACCTGGCGGTATCGCCTCTCTACTCATCGACGAGGCATCTACCGCTGGTCTACGGTAGTGCTGCGGTCTGCGGCACCACTGGGATTGTTTTGGTGCCGCCGCGAGCTAGCTGTACCGGCTACGGTAGTGGTTTATCCACAGGTTTTACCCCTCCAGCGTTGCCCTATTTTAGATACCTTGGCCAATCAAACCGGGCAGCACAGGCAGTCTCTCCGCAGCCGGATGTCTACAACCGACGGCATGACCCGCTCACTACGTCCCTACCGCTGGGGCGATTCTACTCGCCTGATTCACTGGCGAACTAGCGCTCGCTATGGTGACTTGCGCGTGCGGGAGCTAGAAAGCCTTGCAGCGGGTCAGGAGGTCATGATTGCCATTGACACCTCTCAACACTGGAATGCAGAGCACTTTGAGCAAGCGGTTGTGGCCGCAGCCTCGCTGTTTACCTATGCTACCCAGCGGGGGCTAGTGGTCACTCTATGGCAGAGGCCGGATGATGTTCTGCACGATAGGCGCAGTATTCTCTATGCCTTGGCTGGTCTAGCGCCATACCAAAGCCAGCCTACGTATCCCAAACAAAACCAGATCCCTACAATCTGGCTTGGCGCACAGCAAGCTCCAGCAAAGGCTTTAACAGCAAGTAGCCGACAGGTGATTTGGAATCACCAACCGACGCTCAACTCGGTCGAAGGCCATCCAGGAACGCTTTGGATAGAAGCCAACCAGAGCTTACAGCAACAGCTACAACGACCGCTACAAAATTCCTAGCTGGCCTGACTTAGCTTGCTCACTAGCAGATGTAGCCGAACCAACACCTGAATCATCTTAGCCATAACGCTAAACCTGAGTTGGAACCACCGGAGCTGTTTGGGTAGGCTCAATCTTAAACTTGGCTAGGTTAGCTAGCTCTTGCAACTGCTGGATGGCCTCTGCCCCTTCCAATTTCATAAGCTCGCGGTCATCCCGCATTTCTGTCCAGGTAATGCCGTAGTCAGACACAAGAAACCGAATCAAATGGTTATCGCCAAGACTAACCATAAAGGAGGCACTATTCATCTGGCCGCCACAGGTATAGCACGAAGCCAAGTACCCTAAATCTTCAAGCACAATGGCCAGCGCTTGAAGATTCATCACCAAGTCTTTTACAAACTGTCGGTGCTGTTCAGCCAAACGAACGAACATACTAAACCTCCTCGTCTTCCCTCTAGATTGTAGCCCAAAAATTAATTCATCCTTAAGAGCTGAGGTATATTCACAAAAATCTGCATCGATAGCAATACTTATCTTTAGACCATCTTCATGACCAGGGTTGGTACCGGTTTAGGCCGTGCCTCTTTAGATAAATACAGCTGGTGCTCCCAGTTTTCCTGAATAGCAACCAGTTTTCAAAATCATGCCTATCCCAAACCCCACTCAATACAGTCCATTATCTTTTGTCTAAGGGTATGGGGTTTGTTTAATTGCATCCGTAGTGATTACGACTAAACTGTCACTAAGGATGACTTTAACGAACTTAAGGTTTTTTACCCATGACCAAGGATCCTGGTGGATGGTACATCGTTAAAGCTGAGAATGGCCATTGCCACATTCTATCAACCTTAGCAATCAGCCAAGAGGACATAGCAAAAAGCCCCAAAACCTGGGGACCCTATGCATCTGAGCAGGAGGCCATAGCCCGACGAGTTGGCTTAATTCGGGCTAACCAGTGTCAACCTAATTAGGCCAACATAGACCAACCCAGCGCAGTTTTGAGCGCAGTAGCCCTATCATCTAGGAAAACTAGAATTTCCAGCCTCTGCAAGGCCGCTCAATAAGCCAGCCAAAGTTACTCATTCGCCGATGAGGTAACATTGCTGCCACCTCTGGCCTCACGAATTTCTGTAGTCAAGGCTTCTAGAGCCTCAGCATACTGTGGATCCTGGGTAGTACCAATCAGCTCACGATCAGACTCCAGCAGTTCTCGCTGTTCCTCGCTAAGTTCCACTTGAATGTCTGGGTCAATGCCGTGCTTGTTAATGTCCCGCCCACTGGGAGTTAAGTACTTAGCCACAGTAACGGCCACTCCCGATCCATCGGCTAAACCCCGCACAGATTGAACCAACCCCTTACCAAAGGTACGGGTGCCAACCAGCACAGCCCGATTATTATCTTGCAACGCACCCGACAAAATTTCGCTGGCACTAGCCGAACCACCATCCACAAGCACAACCAGCGGCTTGTTAGTGAGGGCTTGACTATTTGCCACTTCTTCGTCCACAACCCCTTGTCGATTCACGGTCGAGACAATAGTACCATCGCTCAACCACATGCGGGCAATGTCAATACTAGAGTAGAGCAGACCGCCAGGATTAGAGCGCAGGTCAAGAACGTAGCCCGTAACCCCCTGGGATTCTAAATCTTCGATGGCTTCGCTCATCTCAGCCGAGGCGTTAGCACTGAACTGAGTTAACCGAATATAGCCAACTAGCCCCTCCGACCCAGATTGAGTAGTGTAGCGGACTGGGTGAATTTCGATGAGCGCGCGGGTAATAGGTACTTCAAGGTTCTGTTCACCACGACGAATCGTCAGAGTTACTTCAGAACCCACAGGCCCACGAATCTTATTGACCGCATCGTTGAGCTCCATACCTTCGGTAGGCTCTCCATCAATGGCTAGGATTACGTCCTTAGAGCGAATACCAGCGTCAAAAGCTGGGGTATCCTCGATGGGCGCGACCACCACGATTTCTTTCGTTTCCTCATCCTGGGAAATCTGGATACCAACCCCAGTCAGCTCACCAGAGGTATCGACCTGCATGTTACTGAATTCTTGAGGATCCATAAACCGAGTGTAGGGATCCTCAAGTTGCTCAAGCATCTCGCGAATTGCCGTGTAAGCTTCTTCCTGATTTGCATAACTCCGGCCCAGGTAATCGGTACGCACAGCCTCCCAATCGACCTGGTTGAAGGTAGCATCGACATAGTTTCGGTTGATTAGCTGCCAGACTTCATCCACTAACTCCTTCGGGCTTTCTTGAAAGAATGCCTTACTCTGAGACAGATGAACCCCTGCCCCTGTTACGGTTACGGCGGCCACAGCCAGAGCAGTTGCGCCTAAAATCAGTCCCCGCTTTGCAATTGTCATATTCACTAGTGTCTTGTGCAGCTAATTACGCCCAATCTAGCACACCGTTTTAGCTTGCGAAGGGAAGATGCCCCTGAGAATTACCTCTCCTTAACGATAGGTAATGGATTAATTAATCCAGAGCTTAGGGTTAGGGGTCAACCCAGCGGCCATCCGCTTTAATCAAATTAATCAGCTCTTCCACACCCTCGTCTTCAGGCACTTTCTTAATCTCATCGCGACCCCGATACAACGAGATATAGCCAGGGGTTTTACCGACGTAGCCATAGTCAGCATCGGCCATTTCGCCAGGGCCATTGACAATGCAGCCCATGACAGCAATATCCAGACCAGTCAAATGCTTAGTGGCCTCTCGTACCTGATGCAGCACATCCTCTAAGTTGAACAGTGTGCGGCCACAGGAAGGGCAGGCCACATATTCAACCATGGTTTTACGTAGACCCAAAGCCTGTAGGATGCTATAGCAGACCGGAATTTCCTTCTCTGGCGCTTCCGTTAAAGAAACTCGAATTGTGTCCCCAATGCCTTCAGCCAGCAAGGTAGCGATGCCAGCGGTAGACTTGATACGGCCATACTCTCCGTCCCCAGCCTCGGTAACACCCAGGTGCAGTGGGTAGTCCATTCCCAAGTCATCCATCCGTTTTACCATCAGCCGATAAGCCGCCAGCATTACCGGCACCCGGGACGCTTTCAACGAAATCACCAGGTTGCGAAAGTCTAGCGACTCACAGATACGCAAAAACTCTAAGGCAGATTCCACCATACCTTCTGGAGTATCGCCATAGGTAAATAGCATCCGCTCAGCCAGAGAGCCATGGTTAACGCCAATCCGCATCGCTTTGCCCTGGTCTCGCAGGGAAATCACCAGCGGCTCTAGAGTTTCGCGGATTTTATCGCCAATTTCCTCAAATTCATCCTGAGTGTATTCGGTTCGTCCAGTTTGAGGTTTTCAAACACGTACAGACCCGGGTTAATCCGCACCTTATCGACGTGCTTGGCGACTTCCAGAGCAATTTTCATCCCGTTGTGGTGGACATCGGCAACCAACGGAACCGGCTGATAAGTATCCTCCAGAATTTTGCGAATATCGGCCAGAGCTTTAGCATGAGCCATACTGGGCACAGTCACACGGACAATTTCGCAGCCAACCTCGTGCAAACGCCGAATAGCTGCCACCGAGCCAGAGATATCCAGCGTGTCTTCGTTAATCATGGACTGCACCACCACAGGATGCCCCCCACCGATAGTGACGCGGCCCACCGGCACGGGGCGCGTGGCACGACGATGAATGGTAGTGTCGAAGGCTGGATCAGAAACGATAGGGCTGACCTCAGTAACAGGATTAGGAAGCGTTTGCATAGCCTTTGCTCAATGGTTGCTGTGCTTAGGGAAGGGATTGCGCGTTGAGTGGGAATCCATCTCTCAGAGTGCCACAGAACGAGAATTTTAAATGGATAAATCAGGCTGATTACTACGCTAAGGGAAACATCATAGATCTAACTAGCTGTCAGCATAGAAGAATACATAGGGTAAGCGTCATGGACTGGTGAGTGATGTCGCCTCGAAGGATTTGAATACCTTGGGGCTGGTCTAAGGTAAACCTGGGTAGAGCTCAGGATTTCGAGGAGGCTTGGCCAAGAAATCCGAATCGCCTATCAGTCTTTCCTGGCCAAGCAATGTAAAACCTGTATCTGAAGCATAAGAGATTTCATGGCTATCCACATGGTTGACAAATCCTAGCGAAATGCCAATGAGAATCATACAAAAACTCTAACTTCAGCTCAGGCGAGCAGTACATTCCAGCAGTAACCGTTGATTTGTTGTGGCGTAGGGCTGGATCTCTAAAGCCCGCTGAAATGCCTGGATGGATTGGACTGTAGTGTTTTAGCGCGGCATGACACAAGCCTAGACCATGTAGGGCACCAAAGTGATAAGGAATCAGCTCCAC
>JAAUUR010000486.1 GCA_012031045.1 Leptolyngbyaceae cyanobacterium SM2_5_2 | reverse complement strand
CCGCCTCAGCCGCCATTCTGGCCGGGTTAGTATTAGACAAAGACCTGATTCAGCAAATTCTGAGGAGGGAACTGATGCAAGAGTCCGTCATCTATCAAGACATCAAAGCCGAAGGCTGGCAGGAAGGTCGCCAGGAAGGCCGCCAGGAAGGCCGCCAGGAAGGTCGGCGGCAGGAGGCGCTAGCCTGGTGCTGCGGCTGTTGAGCCGTAGAGTAGGAATTTTGCCAGAGGCTACTTGCTCCGCCGTGGTTACTCTCTCTGTGGCACAGATTGAGTCCCTAGGGGAAGCCCTACTAGAGTTTACTGACCGCTCCGACCTGCAAACTTGGCTAGCGCAGCAGCAACAGCAGCTAGCGGCGGCGGTACAACAGTTAACCACCCAGTTAGGAGCCTTGTCCCCCCAGGTTGCTGCCACGGTACAAGTCCTCTCCGCTGAGCAGTTAGCCGAGCTACAGTCAGCCCGGGCCAACTGGACTAATGAGGCTGACTTAGCCACCTGGTTACAGGCCCAAACTGAAACGGATGAGACCCTAGGGTTTTAGCCGCAGACCTGGGAAAAAGCAGCGGTTAATCCAGAACCCTGGGAGCTGGGCCTACGTTTAGAGTATCCGGTACAGCCATCGGCTTCAGACTGTCCGTAGATCGTTAGAATAGGCGCGTTATTCACCGGTTGAGGTGCGGCTCAACCGGGCTGTTGCTCAGGGAGGAGCGATAATGGGAGTCCAACGGGTTCTAGGGCTGGGGTTGCTGCTGGTGGTGGGGCTGGCGCTGGGGCTGGGGCCGGGCCGCCTACTACTGGCAGCGAGCCACCGCCGTACCAGCCTGGCACAGCACTAGTACCGCCGATACTCGCTTAGCCGACAGCCTCAGCTACGGCAGCCGTAGCCTTCTACAAACTAAGCTGGCCACGGGTGAGGGCGTTCGCTACGACGGGAATCGGGTTGAAATTGTCCTAACTGAAGCGGAGATTAATCAACTGGTGGTTGAAGGGTTAGCCCAGTCGCCCCAAACTGCTACCCCTCTTGCAGGTAGCAGAGAGCGTCGGTGTGACGGTAGAAGGGGATCGCGTCCGGGGTGGCTTGGTCATCAGCCCGGCTAACCTGCCCACCGAAAGCCTCCCGCCCGACGCTCAACAAGCGCTACAGCAAGCCTTAAATACCGTACCCATGCTGGGAGATCGCCCCCTCTACCTGGGTATTGAAGGGAGTCCTCGGATCGATAATAGCCGTCTGGTACTGGGCGACGACACCCGCCTCCAGGTTGGGCGCATCAACCTCACGGTGACAGACATAGCCCGCCTAACCGGCCTGGACCCAGCGCAACTGAATGAGGCCATTAATTTAGCCCTGCCAGAAGCGGGAATCACCCTGGATGGCCTGGAGTTTATCAACGGCGAGGCGGTGTTGCGCGGGGAGACGCAGTAGTAATAAAGCGCCGCAGAGGGAAAAGAGAAGGTCACTCCCCTTTGCAGCCAACCGCGTATTCAGTGAACCACAGCACCATCTCGAATGCGACAATATTGCAGATTAAACCTAGCGTTTGAGAGTACTCCCTATGCGTTCTGACTTACAACAGGCTTTTGCCAACCGTACTGCCCTCAAAATCATCAGCGGGCTTACTAACTTTGATCCAGCCCACGTGGTGGCTGTGGTTAAGGCGGCAGACCAGGGCGGCGCTACCCTGGTTGACATGGCAGCGGATGCTGATTTAGTGCGTCTGGCCAAGGCCGAGACCAACCGGCCTATCTGTGTGTCAGCGGTTGAACCAGAGGCGTTTCTCGCCCCTGTAGCCGCCGGAGCCGACCTGATTGAAATCGGCAACTTTGATGCCTTCTATGCCCAGGGCCGTCGGTTTGAGGGGCCAGAAGTGCTGGATCTTACCCTGCGCACTCGCGCCCTGCTGCCCCACATCACCCTATCGGTAACGGTACCGCACATCCTGGCGCTGGATGAACAGGTCACCCTGGCCGAAGCGCTGGTTGCCGCTGGGGCCAACATAATTCAAACCGAAGGGGGCACGGCCAGCCAACCCACCCACGCTGGTACTCTGGGGCTGATTGAAAAAGCGGCTCCTACCCTGGCCGCCGCCTACGAAATTGCCAAAGCGGTGAATGTGCCGGTGTTGTGTGCATCGGGTTTGTCGGATGTAACGGCGCCGCTGGCGCTCGCCGCTGGCGCATCGGGAATTGGGGTTGGCTCTGCCGTAAACAAGCTAGACAACCCAGTAGCGATGGTGGCCGTGGTGCGCAAGCTCGTGGAGAGTCTGCAAACCGCACACCATGCCAACCGTATGCGTTAGGTAAGGTCAAAAACCGGGTTTCTAAGGGGATGTCGACCCACGCTAGAGTCCTAACCGAGAGGCCCGGTTTCTATCGCCGGGCTTGGCTGCAAATGTTAACTTATATTAAAGTAATACCCTTTCTCTTCGGAGCTTACTGTGACCTCAGTACTTGTGGCCCCCCCAACCAAAACCTGGCAGTGGCGTGGGTTTTCTATCCGTTATCAGCAGGTGGGGGAAGCTGGGGTGCCTGTGCTTTGTATTCATGGGTTTGGTGCCTCTAGCGATCACTGGCGTAAAAACCTGCCGGTGTATGGCCAGCAGCATCGAGCCTTTGCCATCGACTTAGTCGGTTTTGGCCTGTCTGACAAACCTGCCCCTAGTGCATCGCTGGCCTACACCTTTGAAACCTGGAGCCAGCAAATCATCGATTTTTGCCGCGAGGTGATTGGCCAACCCGCCCATTTGGTGGCTAACTCCATCGGTTGCGTTGTGGCGATGCAGGCCGCAGTGGACAGCCCCGCCTGGGTGCGCAGTATCGTTATGCTCAACTGTTCGCTGCGGCTCCTCCACGAGCGCCGCCGAGCCGCAATCCCCTGGCATCAGCGGATGAGTACACCCTTAATTCAGCAATTGTTGGGCTACCCAGCCCTGGGGCGTTTTCTTTTTTTAGCTGCATTGCCCGTCCCTCGGTAATTCGCAACCTGCTCTGCCAGGCCTACCGCCGCCGCGAAGCCGTTACTGACGAGTTAATTGAGGCGATTTTGACACCGGCCCAAACAGCGGGTGCGGCGGACGTTTTTCTGTCCTTTGTGCGCTACTCCCAAGGGCCCTTACCGGAAGATTTGCTCCCGCAGCTAACTTGCCCAGTGTGGATAATCTGGGGCCAGGCTGACCCCTGGGAGCCTGTGGCCATGGGTCGCGACCTATCCCAGTTTCCAGTGGTGCGAGCCATGGTGGAACTGGAGGGCATCGGCCATTGCCCCCAGGATGAAGCGCCAGAAGTGATCAATCCACTTTTAAAAGAATGGATACAACGCTGGTCTGAACAAACGCAAGCTTAGAGTTGGGCTAAAAACTTTTCGTCAAGATCATAACCAAACATCAAGGCGAAGGACTGGAGCCGAAAC
>JAAUUR010000485.1 GCA_012031045.1 Leptolyngbyaceae cyanobacterium SM2_5_2 | reverse complement strand
GTCCTTATGAAACCTTGATCCAAACCCAGGTATTGGCTCCCTTAGGACTCACAGATACCCACTTCGACCTCGCCCCCCAAGCCAAAGAGCGTTTTGGCCCAGGGCCATCGGGAGAACACATTGCCCACCGTTAACTGGCAGCTCGATGCCTATGCTCCAGCGGGGGGACTTAAATCTACCGTGACCGATATGGGCCGGTTGTTGGCAGCGGCGATGGCGGCAGACTGGCCGCCGCTGGCCCTGAGTTTGCAGCCCCAGAGCGAAGCCTGTGAGCCCAACTTTGGACTAGGCTGGATTCTTACAGAGCGAGAGGATGCCCCCATGGTCATGCACAATGGGCGCACAGGGGCTATTACGCATTCTTAGGGTGGCTACCCGAAGCCGGTCGGGGGTTGGTGTTTCTCACGAATACTAGCGACCCCAGGGCAATCAGGTCGCGGCTGCGCTGCTGAGGGGGCAACCGCTGTCTCCCCGCGATCGCCCCTTCGGCCCGCTGATGGTGGTAGCTTTCCTGGGTGGACTGTGGATTGTCCAGGGTTGGCAATTCGCCCGATCGCAGCGGCCCGGCGATCGCTTCAAACTCCTTGAAGACAGTGCTGAACTCCTGTTGCTGCTAACCCTCAGCTATCAGTTGGGGCCATGGCAGTGGCTGCCCATCGCCCTGTGGTGGGGCCTATTGGCTTTGTTTGTCGGGTTGATCATCCGTCGGCTGTGGCAGCGTCGAATGTTGCCCCCACCGGAGGCGTTCTCCCTAGGCTTGCGCTGGCGAAGCCTCCGGTTGGTGCTTACCCTGGTGGTGCTAGGCTGGACAATCTTTTGTCTGCGTTAAAGGGCCGGTTCTTAGAGATCTAAGCGTTTAAGCACTTCTTGACCTCAGGACGATAGCCGATAGCCGCCCTTGGCAATGCTCTCGGTCAGACCCAGCTCTTTGAGCTTGCGAACCTTGGTTTTGAGGGCTGCTGTCCCTAGGTGGGTAAGGTTGGCCAGTGCGACAGTCCGAGTTTCTGGGTAAGCCTGGATCAGGCGAGGCCTATGGCCAAGAGCTGCTGGAGAATACTTGGACGGCTTAGACAGCCCCCTTGATGGCCTAGCCACATACCGACTGGTACGTCCGTAAGGTTCTAACCGCTCCAAAAAGTGGCGGTACATCAGTTGAGACACCAGTTTGACCTTGTAGCCCAGGTTGTGGGGGGCTAGCGCATGGTGCCACTGCTGAAGGAACTCTGAGTTAGAGGCTGAACTAGGCATCCACGAGGACGATAGAGAACAACGGGCATGACTAGTCTATGATGGCCGACGGCTGCTTTGCTGATGTCAATTTTGGGTGACCTATTCCTCGCCTTGCCAGTAGACCTAGGGAAGGTTGACCGATAGGTCGGCATAGCGAATGGTGCGAGAGTCATTGCTATGGGATAAATCGAGGTCAAATATTCAGGGGCAAGCGTCAGGCATTGACACTTAAGCGAATGCTTAATTATACTAAGCAGGTAAGTCTCTGCTGAACTGTCTAAAGTGAGTCGTCCGACTGCCAGCTCCGATATATTTCAGGTGATCGCCGATCCTACAAGGCGATCAATACTTGATTGCCTGAGGAAAGGTGAACAACCTGTCAAAGATTTAGCAGAACCTTTTGAAATGTCGATGCCTGCAATCTCCCAACATCTCAATATTCTTTCTGAGGCAGGTTTAGTAACTCAGCGCAGAGTTGGGCGTCAACGCCTTTATAAACTCAGTCCAGAACCGCTGAAACAGGTCTCAGCCTGGATTAGCCACTACGATATATTTTGGCAAGATAAATTGGACGCTTTGGGTGAATACCTAGAGGAAACATCATGCATCAATCAATAAATCTGGAGAGATTTTATCCTCACTCAATTGATAAAGTCTGGCTTGGGTTGACAAGCCGATCTGCCTTAAAGCATTGGTTGATGGAGAATGATTTTGAGCCAGCCCTAGGGCATGAATTTCAGTTTTTTCTTAAATCTGAGCTTGGGCAAGAAGTCATAATCTACTGTGAAGTAATAACCCTTGATCCCCCTAAGCAGCTAAGCTATACCTGGCGTGAGCAATGGATGGACCAACCTTCCATTGTTACTTGGACATTAAATTCTGTAGAAGACGGTACTTGGTTGCAGCTTTGCCATAGCGGTTTAGATGTAGCCTCGCCTCAACCCTTGAGAAGCCCTGTAGGGATCTGGCGTAGCCAGGCCTCTCAAGATACCGTGACTATTACTCAAACCACGGCAGGTATGGCAGCATTTTCGATTGATTTCAGACAGGAATGGCAGGATCGGCTTAATCAATTAGCCGAGCGACTCTTACAAGCCCCTACGCTTTAAGTTCGCCAAAATTACGTTTATCAGCCAGGCAAATGAGGCTAATTACTTTTTTATTGCGCTCCTCTTGGGTGACAGTTGCGATCGCCAGTTTGGCCGGAGCTTTGAGCGGCGTAGGCAGCGTATTGCTGATTGCATCTATCAATGCGGCCATCAGTACCCCAGGGCAACAGCCTAGCGGTGTGCTAATGAGGTTTATGGGCTTAGCCCTCATCACTCTACTGGCGGGCAGTGGTTCACAAATTTTGTTGGCCCGGCTGTCTCAGCAAGCGATCTACAAAATGCGGTTGCAGCTCAGCCACTGGATTTTGGCTTGCCCATTGCGGCGGCTGGAAGAACTGGGCGCAAGCCGATTGCTAGCGTCCCTTACCGATGATATCGACGCCATTTCCGCCACGGTGTTTAACCTTCCCCTGGTGCTGGTCAACGCCGCGCTGGTGATTGGGTGTTTGGGCTATCTGGCCTGGCTGTCAGTCGGCGTCTTTTTGATTACTTTAGTCGTCGTTGGGGTCGCTATTGCCGTCATTCAGGTGATGCTCAACTACGTGTATGCGTTGTTGAAACTGGCTCGAAATCAGAAGGATCTGCTGTTTAAGCATTTTCGCTCAATCACCGACGGGGTTAAAGAGTTAAAGCTCAATTCATCCCGACGATCTGCGTTTCTGGATGAAGAACTGAAGGTGACGGCGGCCACATTTCGAGATTACGAGGTGCAGGCTGAATCCGTTGCTGTCCTGGCCCTCAACTTTAGCAGCCTGTTATTTTTTGGCCATTCTCGGATTTTTGGTTTTTGGATTGCCGCAGTTGACTGAGATTACCCACCCCAGTGCTATCGGCTTACGCGCTCACTATCACCTATCTGGCGCGACCGATTGAAAGCATAATGTCTGTGCTGCCCGTTTTAAGCCGAGGCAGTGTGGCCCTCAAAAAAATCGACGAACTGGGCTTGTCTCTTTCAAGTCAGGCTGAGACAACGGCACTATGGGCGCGATCGTCGCGATCGCTTTCTCAGCAGATCGAGCTAGACAATATCACCCACACCTACCACACCGATCGCGATGGGCAGTTTACCCT
>JAAUUR010000034.1 GCA_012031045.1 Leptolyngbyaceae cyanobacterium SM2_5_2 | reverse complement strand
GGCCATGTTATGTTCCTGCCCTGCCCTAATCATTGCTGGGCAAGTGCGGCGGCTGGCGAACCTTCCACACCAGACTAGAGACTAGATTGACCACCACATGGGCCACAACCGGCACCAGCAGGTTACCAGTGACCACAGCACTGGTTGCAAGCGCCATGCCGACAACAGTGGCCCACAGCATGTAAGGCCACTGCTGCAAACTACTCATATGCAGGATTCCAAAACTGGCCCCTGAAACGAAGATCCCTAGTCGATTTAGACCAATGGCGGGCAGCATCACCCCTCGGAACAGTAACTCTTCGCTAAGCCCAGGTAATAAACCCAGCCACAGCAGATCAAACCAGTGTAAGGGGCGCAGAACCATCGCCAGATAGCTGTCGGCATTTTTGCGATAGCCTGGCCAAAGCTGATAGACCCCAGCGCTGGCCAGGGTAATGACTAAGCCCAAGGCAACTCCCCATAACCCATGCAGCCATGACAACTGCAAGGGAAGCAGGCCAGTAGAGTCAAAGTGAAGCCATACTTTAGCAATCAGCAACAACACAATAGCGGTTAGCCCCATAGCCGCCAACACCTGAACACGGGTCAAGGGTTCTACATGCGGGTCAGGAGTTAAGGGGGAGGTCACGCTGTAGGAGTTGGATAAACAGCACTGCTATTGTAACGAAGGGTCAGCGGCTAGTAGAACAACCGCAGCCAAACCGACTCGCTACTGCGCCGCCTCTCCAGAATTACCTTCCGCCCCCCCAGACTGCTGTTCGCGGATGGTGTTAATGAACTCCAGAACATCGCTAGAGGGAAACAACCGCACCTGACTAAGTTGTTCATCCATCTCCTGATTTTCGCTGGAGGCCATAGCCGCCAGAAGCCATTCCAAAGAAACTACTTCAACAACGATTTCCTCAGCCCCAGCTGGGTCACTTTCAAATACCCAGTCTACGTAGGTTTGTAGGTCTTCACGGGAAAAAAACATTGGCAAAGACACCTCTTCACCCTGGACGAAGGGGAGGTAGGCGTTTGTTTCCCCTCGACGTGGAATAAACAGTGGTACGCCCTGAAACTCAGGCTCAATTTCTACGGCTGCCGCTAATTCATTGCGGATCGGGAAATACAGCAATGGCGTAGACTCTTCACCATCCGCCGACTCCCGGTAAACCGTAGCCAGATCAACCACCTCAATTTGGGCTTCCTGGCCACCTTCCTGGACTTGCGCCAAAACTCCGGCGGCTGTTTCACCATCCAAAAACACCACAGGGGCTTGAACATCCTCATCAGTTTGGCTGACGGCTTTTAGGTGCTCTCCCTGGGCATCCAAAATCATAAAAACGGGAATTTGAGTGAGCTTGCTAGCAATTTCTTCGTCTGTTAAAGCTAACGCCCTTTGAGCCAACCCAAAGAGCCCCAAAACAAGCCCCCCTGCCAGAGCGCTAGTCAACGAGAGGGATAAACCTGCGCGGTAAAATAGTTTGCTCATGGGGCCATCCAAATTTTTCAGGGGTACTACCAGCATCGAAGTTTTATCCTACACAGTAACCTGGGATTTTGTAGGTTCAATGTGACAGTAATTCAGCCTAACCATCGCCGGTGATTATAATCTACCGAACCAATAAATGGTAATAGCAACACGCAATCGGGATGACAGGATTTGAACCTGCGACATCCTGCTCCCAAAGCAGGCGCGCTACCAAGCTGCGCTACATCCCGGTGGCCGATGGCCTAGACTAGTATAGCTTGCTTTTTTCCCGAACCGCTCTGGTACATCTGTTAATCTCAATTTCGCTACGGGAGCCTTAATGGTTAGCTCTGCCCAGCCAATACACAATTTACCCGGGCTCAGCCCAGCTGATGCCGATGCTCTAGCCCGGCTAGGTCTTACCACCATAGACCATCTTTACTATTACGGGCGAACCTCAGTTCACCGACAGCGGCTAGCTCAACTCTTGCAGGTGCCCCCCGTTACGTTAGCAAATGGATGATTTTGGCAGAATTAGCCAGGATCCCTAGCGTTGGCTGCGAGTTTAGTGGGTTATTGCTCCACTCTGGTATTATATCTACTGATCAACTGGCGGACAGTTCGCCCCAGCGCCTGTACAGCCAACTCAAACGATTGCATGTTAAAACCCTGCAGCGGGTGGATTTGTGCCCCACCCCTGACCAAATCAGCCTGTGGATTCAACAGGCGAGATCGCTACAATCCTCTCGAAATCGACGAACCCAGGCGTTATAGAAACTTCTCCTGAGTGCGCCTGGGGGCTTGATGTTGAATGCTAGCTAGCGCAGAATTTTAGCCAAAGTAGGCCGATAAATGCGGCAAAAATAGTTGACAGGAATCGCTTGTACTAGTATTCTTTTACACTAAGCTGTTTGAATAGAGCGGCGGTTTCCTCAGCGCTCGAAAATCTCGGTGCTGTCTGAGGATATAGCCAGCACTAACAGACCGCTAACCCCCGCAAACCTCAGAGGCAGATTGCGTAGCTAGCTAGGGTGATGATACCCACACCTAGGATTACCAATGGTCGAAGTTGGAGCAGGATGCTCTAAAAAACGGAGATGCTAACAAGGTCATCTCCGTTTTTGAACCAAAAAGGAAGTTCTAGTGAATTTTAACGATAGCGCTTTTTGCGACGGGCAACGGCTTTGCGCTTGCGCTTTTCTTGGGGCGTTTCGAAGTGGCGACGGCGCTTTACCTCAGAAAAAATGCCTGCCTTAGAGACCTGCCGCTTAAAGCGGCGTAGGGCTGATTCAATTCCCTCGTTTTCACCTACAACGACTTGAGTCATACGAAATTGCCTATTTCTCCTTGAATGACAACAACAATTAAGTAACGCAATTATGTCTTGGGCGAATGCTTCGTCCAGGCAAAACCGGGCCTAACTAGACCCAAAAATCTTTATGATGTTGCCTTGGGGATTTTTGAGCCACCTCCCACTACCCCAGGCCAATCTGATAAGACAGCAAAGCTCGGGCTCCTAAGGCCCCTTGCATCTTACCTAGGGTAACACAGGTTATGCTCAACCACTTATCTAGAGCTGGCGATTTGAATAGACGGCGCTCCAACGCTTGCTTCGATTACTTAACCCGCGATAGAACTTCAGTGGCTTTGCTGACCAGGGAGTCAGGGAGTGGCACATAGCCCAATTCTTCACTAAAGCTTTGGGCCTCGGTTAGGCCCCATTGCGCTACATTCCGCAGTGCCGCCGCCTTGGCCGGGTCGTTGTAGGTTTCGTAGAGCAGCAACCAGCTATAGGTGACGATGGGATAGGCCTCAGGCGGTGTTGGATCTGGCACAAAAATCCGCAGGTCGTCGGGTATTTCTATCTCACTCAGCCCGACCTTGGCAGACTCAGTACTGGGTTTCACAAATTGCCGGCCTGGTTTTCGATAGCGGCGGTGGCCATGTCCAGTTTTTTGGCGTAGCTGTATTCCACATAGCCAATGGTTCCTTCGGCTTGCAAAATTTGAGCACTGACACCTGCGTTAGATTTAATGCCTATCCCCGCAGGCCAGTTGACGTTTAGCCCGGTGCCTACGGCGGAGTCCCACTTGGGGCTGATGGCGCTGAGGTGAGTGGTGAATACGGCTGTGGTGCCGCTACCGTCGGAACGGTGAACCAGGGTGATGGGCAAGTCAGGGAGGAAGCTACTGGGGTTGGCGGCGGTGATGACCGGGTCATTCCAGCGGGTGATTTCTCCTAGAAAAATGCTGGCTAAGGCTTCTCTGGATAGGTTTAGATCGCCCTCAAGCCCAGGTAGGTTATAGCCCACGGCTACGCTGCCCGCAGTCATGGGAATGAGCACAACCCCCTTAGACACCTGGGCAATTTCTTCATCGGTCATGGCTACATCGCTACCAGCAAAGTCCACCGTACCGGCAATGATTTGCTGAATGCCTGCGGCACTGCCTGTATCTTGATAATTCACCATCACATTGGGATGCAACTTGTTGTATTCGCCAAATAGCCGGGTATAAAACAGGACAGGAAAGGAGGCACCTGTGCCATTTAGAAGCACTGGAGTTTCGCTATTAGATGGGCTGGGCAGGCTGGTACCGGCATTGTCTGATGGTGCACTCTGGCAAGCGATCACCGCTATCATCATCAAAACCGCCAGTGCCACTAGCCGAAACCGATGCCAGAAGGGAGTCATCATGGTTGCACTCTATGCTGCAAATTCGAGAGGGTTCTGATTGCTGTGTGAGCCCGAAAACCGTTAACAATTGAAGCATTCTGGGAACAGGATAGCAAACTGTGATGACGCAGCTTGCCAATTGTTTTGCGAGCTGCCTTGGCCTCTGCCAGGGTAGAAGCTTGTTCATGGGGCTTAAGGTTCTACTAATACGACTTTGCTAACTGGCCACGGGATGTATCAATGTGCCTTGCTTGGTGAACCAAACTTTAGCGATCGGCGGTTCAAACCTGGGCGACACAATCAACGACTCTCTGGCTGCCTAAACGACCGAGCCTGGTTAAGTGCTGTATAGCAGTGGCTGAGTTCATCAATGAGGGCTGTGGCGGCACGGGTATCACCCAGGGTGCAGGCAATGGTGAGGTGGTGCTGGAGGTGGATAATGGCGCGATTATAGTCTTGGATGGCCAGGCTAGCCGTAGTGAGTTGGGTCAGAATACGGCGAGTGGTGCGATTATCGACCACGGCTGAGGGATGGCTCTGATAAACCGTGAGAAAGGCTTCGTAGCAGGTAATGGCCTGGGCGTAGTGATGAAGGGCTTGATAAGTATTGCCAAGGTTTTGCAAAATTTGTAGCTCCACGGTGGAATCCTGCAAATCTCTGGCCATGAGCAAGCTGGCTTCGTAGAGTGTGGCCGCCTGACGAGCCATACCTTTAGCTCGGTAGACCATGGCTAGATTATTGAGCGCGCGCATTTCGAGCGGGCGATCGCCATTTGCGTGGCTAATTGCAGGCTTTTGCTCATGTACTTTAAAGCCTGCTGCAAGTCGCCCATGTGCCGGTAACTGTTGCCCAGATATTCCAGCGCTTGCTGCATGGTAGCCACATCCTTACCCTGATGGGCCAGTTTCAAACACTGGCGGCTGTAGTCGGCGGCCCAGAGGTAATCAGCCAGGCGGTAGTATCCCCCTGTGAACGCTAGCAAGACCTGAGCCTCCCCCGACAGGTCGGCTAGTTGCCGATAGGTCTGAAGCGCTTGCTGCCATAGTCCTAGAGCCGAGGCGTACTGCCCCTGGCAAAAGTGGGCTTTACCCTGCCTGAGCCGTTGAGCCGCCTCGGCCGCAAGACTAAGACAATCAGCGTCTGCTGGGCCAGACACGCCGGTTGACAGGGTGGGTCGGGGAAGGTGAACGGTGTCTTCTTCCATCAGGATCAGGGTAGGACGGGATGCCGCCGAAAGCTGAGATTTCATAGACTAATGGCAGCGATACTGCCGAGACACACAGGCCGCTTTTAAGCATTCCCCGGTCGGGATTGTCTATCCTCGACCGTTAGCGCAGGGAAGAGCGACGCTGCCTTCATACTAATTTCACACAAGTATAAAGAAACACCGTGCAACCACACAGCCATACCCGGCTTAGATTTGGAGCTAAGTTCGGGAATTACCGGAGAGCTGTTTACTATGGTAATGAGTGCGTTAACCAATGGCATCGCCTGTGGTCAATTCTCCCTTTCAGGATGAAGTTCTACTATTTGATCCCGTCGCCCCGGCTGACTCGGCGCTGTCGGTGGTGTTTGCCTTCCCTAACGAGTACAGTGTGGGCATTACCAGCCTGGGTTATCAGATAGTATGGGCTACTCTGGCCCGCCGTGCTGATCTGGCCGTCAGCCGCCTGTTTACCGATCACCACGAGCCATTGCCCCCAAACCCAGACTTACTCGGCTTTTCAGTTTCCTGGGAGTTAGATTACGTCAACATTCTCACCCTGTTGGAATCGCTACATATTCCTCTACGAGCTGAGGAGCGGGACAATTCTCATCCCCTGGTGTTTGGGGGTGGGCCAGTGCTAACCGCCAACCCAGAACCCTTCGCAGCCTTTTTTGACGTGATTTTGTTGGGGGATGGTGAAACCCTGCTGGATAATTTTCTGGATCGGATAGTCGCTCTGCCGTCTGCTAGTCGGGCTGAGCAGTTACACGAATTGGCCCAGGTACCAGGGGTGTATGTGCCATCGCTGTACCACGTTACCTACGATGGCCCAACTGGAGGAATCTTGGCCATTGAGCCGATTGCGTCTGATCTCCCAGCCACAGTGCAAAAGCAGACCTATCGGGGCAATGTGCTATCGGCTTCCACCGTTGTTACCCCCCGCGCCGCCTGGGAGAATATTTTCATGGTGGAAGTGGTGCGCAGCTGCCCCGAAATGTGCCGCTTCTGCCTGGCCAGCTACCTCACGCTACCCTTTCGCACCGCCAGTTTGGAAGGTTCTCTGATACCCGCGATTGAACGAGGGTTAGCGGTAACTAATCGCCTCGGTCTGTTGGGTGCTTCAGTGACGCAGCATCCTGAGTTTGAGATACTGCTGGGGTATCTCAACCAATCCAAGTTTGACGATATTCGCCTTAGCATTGCCTCCGTGCGCACCAATACGGTGACCCCCCATCTGGCTGAAGCCCTTACCCGTCACGGTACGCGCTCCATTACCATTGCGGTAGAGAGCGGCTCAGAGCGAGTGCGGCAGATCGTTAACAAGAAACTGGCCACCGAAGATATTGAGCAGGCTGCCGTCAACGCTAGAGCTGGGGGGCTCAGCGCTATGAAGCTCTACGGTATGGCGGGGGTGCCAGGAGAAACTCTGGAGGATCTGGAGCAGACCATGGCCTTAATGGTGCGCCTCAAAAAGGCGGCTCCAGGGTTACGCCTGACCCTGGGGTGCAGCACCTTTGTGCCCAAGGCCCATACGCCCTTTCAGTGGTGTGGCGTCAACCCCGAAGCCGAAAAGCGGCTGAAGTTTTTGCAGAAGCAACTCAGCAAAAACGGCCTCAATTTTCGACCGGAAAGCTACAACTGGTCAGTTATTCAGGCGTTGATTTCGCGGGGCGATCGCCGCCTCACCCCGCTGCTAGAGCAGGTGCGCCACTATGGCGACTCCCTCGGCAGCTACAAACGCGCCTTCAAGGAGATGAAGGGTCAGCTTCCGCCACTGGAGTTCTACGTCCACGACACCTGGGCCATCGATCAACCCCTGCCCTGGGATCATTTGCAGGGGCCATTGCCCAAGGCGACGCTGCAAAAGCATTTAGAAAGCTCCCTGGCGGTGGGTGAAGCGCTGCAAACTCTACCCCTGCACCCGGTAGAGGTGGAGGTGGCCTCAGCAGAGCAGATGCAGAAGGGACTGAGCCGTAGGAGTTACTATTAGGAAGAATGGAAGACTTGTTCTAATTATTAACTATCGAGCTGCACTTCGTCGCGAAGATCCAGAGCGGGTTCTATACCTGGCTGTTCCCGATTTGACCTACAACGGTTTCTTTCAACTTGAGTTTCCAGCGGCAATGCTGGAGGAAAACTTGATAAAGCTAATTGTTTATGATATTGAGCTGGAGCAAATCTCGCAATGGAAGACATAGCTAATAATCCATCTCAATACCAACAGGTAGTGCAGCAACTTCTACTGCGCTATGCTGAGGGCAAACCGGCTTATGGTGAGATCGAAGTCGAAACTATTTTTGATACTCAACGCAATCACTATCAGATTGTTCATCTTGGGTGGCATCATAGGCGGTGGGTTCATCACTGTGTTATGCATTTGGATATTAGAGATGAGAAAATCTGGATTCTTCATAACTCAACGGAACACGATATTGCCAGGGATCTAGTGGAGCTAGGAGTGCCAAAGCATAATATTGTCCTTGGCTTTCATCCCCGCTATATACGGGAAATGAGCGAATATGCTGTAGGCTAGTACAGAAAGGCAGAAGGCAGAAGGCAGAATGGAAAACCTAGGTTTAGGAAAGTTTTCCATTCTGGCATATGAGTGTGTTACTTCCGCCGCAGAGTATTGGTTTTTTATTACAGAATCTACGGAAATCTATAGCTTTTCTATGCTGTCTTAGCATCACTAAATGCGGCTTAAATTTGTTTCTAGGTCAGCAAAGTACCCACTAATTCTAAAAAGCCATCAACCTCAGCATTATGGGTTACGCAGGCGGGTCGATAGCTGAGCTGTTCCCAGTAATGTTGAACGTTGGCTACGCCCACCGAGTAGGGAAAAATCTGCGGGTCAAACAGGCTTTCATCATTCGGGCTGTCTCCCACGGTTAGCACGTCCATCAGAGATAGATGGGAAAAGTGGCGCGGCAAAAGCGTTTTTAGTCCCGTTGCTTTGCACTGACCAGGCTTAAAGATATGACACTGCACGGTGCTGTAGGTAAATCCCCAGCCCAGGCGATGACAGATCTGGCTGAGGTTAGTGAGATCGGGCTCAGTCAGGCCGCTGATTTCAAAGGTCCAGTCCGTGAGGCGAAAGCGGTTGTCGGCCGATTCCTGAATCTGAGGCCAGTGCTGCTGAAGTTCGATAAAGACCTGCCTGAGTTGCTGTCGGTGAACCATCAGGTCAGGAATATCGCTCAATAGCTCAGGCGCTACTGGCTGAGCCGCCTTGGGAAAATAGACACCACCATTTTCGGCCATTGCCCCGGTAATCGGCAGGTAGTGAACCAGGCCACTCACCCAACCAGCCGATCGCCCCGTGACAATCACCACTGGCCAGCCAGCTGCCTGCAACCCCTCTAACCCCCGCAGCAAATCGGCGGTAAACTGGCTCTGGCGGGTCAGTGTGCCATCCATATCGGTGGCAATTAGCCGCACCGGAGCCGGTTGACTCAGAAACTTAGCGACGGCTGAGGGTTGCAATTCGCTCATCGGCTTTACACTAGGTGACTACGGTTAAGAGAACAGGGTTTAGACAGGCAGAGACCACGACTATGGAAACGCTAACACCCGATCAACGCAATAACTACTATTTGATTGAAGCGGGCCGGGTAGGGATTCATAAACCCATTTTGGCCGCGCTCTATGCTGTTCATGGCCAGCCTGCCCTGGCCGACGGCGAAAAGGGCCTGGGCATTGCCCCCATTCATCGGGTGGATATCGATGAGGTCAACACATTTCCGGGGCAGGTGCAGTTTGCGGCCAATACGCTCCGCAGCTTAACTAACGCGCTGATTGAGCAAGGCTGGCCCACTGCCGACATCTGGGATACCAGTGCCGGACGTTATGCTGATCGCCTGCTGGACGCTATCGCCAGCGGCTTCACCCCCCGACGGTACTAATCGTGATGCCGCCCAGCTTGAATCCAGCGATCCGGCGGCTTTGCGCCAGGCTTACCTGGAGGACATCGCCACCGACTACAGCGGGGCTCAACTGCCCCAAAGCCTAGCCCAGCTTGACTCAGATTTGCTGGCCTTTGCCGAGCGGGTGCCCCCCAATACCGGGCGGCTCGATTTTCAGAGGCAGGCTTTGGTGGAGGCTGTGCGGCTGTGGCGGCAGTTGCCTTCGGCGGAGGCGGTTTACGAGGCGTTGCAAGTGCCCGTGGTTGAGCAAGTGCCAGACGAAACCCAACTTGACAATGCCCTGACTGAATTCCTGCAATCGGCCAGCCGCTACTATTCCGGCTATCCTAACCAGCGAGAAGCTCTAATTCGGCTGGTGCAGTTCTGGCGAGAGCTGGACTCCCGCGAAGAGTCCATTGAGTGGCTGCTAGCCAATGATCCCTTTGCCAGCGAAACCAACCTGGAAATTATAGATCCGGCTCTAATGGGCTTTGTGCAACGCCTGCCCCAATCTTACCGGGGCCAGGGCGACCAGCGCTTTGCCCTGACCGAGGGCTACCGCCGCTGGTTTGGGTTTGACTCGCGCACCACCGCCCTCCGGCAGTTGGGCATTAACCCTGAGGATTTAGTGGCCAATGCCGACAATCAGGCTGCCCTGGTGGCCACCGCTAAAACTCTAGATCGAGCCCTACTCACCTTTGTCGGTGCTATCCCCACCACCTACGCCGAAACTGAGCAACAGCGGGAGGCGCTGATTCGCCTGGTGCAGATCTGGCGACGGCTGGAGGGACGGATCCCCACCATTCAATCTCTATTTGACGATCTGCGCCGCATGGAGCGGGCCACGCCTAACACCCCAGAAGCGATGCCTGTGCCAGATCCGCCGCCCGCCCCAACCCGCCCAGACCGGTGGACGCCCAACAACATTCAGCTAGCCGCCAGCATTCTACCTAACGGCAACTTCACCTGGGCTGAAGCGACTCGCGGCGGCGTGAGAATGCCCCCCAACCAGGCCACCGTAGATGCCATCGTGCGCCTTGCCCGACTAGCCCAGCAGGCCCGCAACCGCCTCGGACGGCCTTTCATTATCACCAGCTGGTATCGCCCACCGGAAATTAACCGACGGGTGGGAGGAGCCTCCAACAGCCGCCACATTGTCGGGGATGCCATCGATTTTTACTGCCCAGGGCTAACTGGCAACCAGGTCTACTGGTTCCTTGATCCCTGGTGGGCCGGTGGCCTGGGCCGCTACCGGCGCTATCCCAACCTGGTGCATATTGATGCCCGCAATTACAAGGCCCGCTGGACTCACTAACCTTAACCCAGGGTTAAGCCATGCTTTGCAACTCCTAAATAAGCAGAGCAACATCACAGATTACGACAGAATATAAAGATAGTTGACTCATTTGAAGGCTTTTATTACCCCAGTTGGGTACCTCATACCAAATCTCTAAAATGAGACTACAAATCACTACTAGTCAAAGCCCTCCTTCCAAGCTTGGAATAGGGATTCGGGGTGAGGGCAAGTGTAGCGGATGATGAGAGAATTGGGGCAATATGGCCAGGAAATTTAGTACAAAACGCCTATGGAAAGATAGGGGTTTCCTAGTCTTCAAGCATCAAAACGTTCCTAGTCCTTGACAGCTCGTTGTTTGATCAAAATGCTTTTCATATGCTTCTTAACCGTGTTAGGAGTAATAGCCAATTTCTCAGCAATTTGCTTGTAGGTATAGTTAGCTCGGTGTAATAACCAAACCTCTTGCTCTCGTGAGGTGAGGCCAAGGCGTTTAGCTTCTTCTAGAGCAATGTCTTGGGAAAATTGATTCTGATCTTCCATCTTAAGCAGCAGGTAGCTATGATCAACACCGTCTCCTTGAACCCAACGGGCACATACCTGAAATACCGTTAAGCAATCGATAAAAATAGTGGACTCACTCAGCCAATTCTGGTGAGGGAACTGCTGGCGGGTTTCCAACATAAATTTCTTAATGCAAGCAATCTCTTTGGGGATAACGTCAGCATAATCAGTGTTTTGGGAGATTGCCTTGGCGATTAAAGCCGCCTTCGAGTTAAAATATACTAACTGATCTTGTTCATTAAACAAGAAGATGCCCTGCAAAAAATTAGATAAAATACCCTTAAGTTCAGAGAGAGCAGGTATCTCTCCAGACCCGCAGAAAGGACTGCAAAGTTGCTCGTCTAAAGCTTTCTCAAGAGCCAAATCTACATCGATAAAAAAGTTTTTTTTAAGCATGATACACCTGAGGCCTAATCGCATTTATGCTAGAAATCGTTTGATTTCCAGCTTTGAAGACTTCTGAAAATGAAAATGAGCACGCTCTGAAAACTTTATCCGAACAAAAGTTAAGCTAGGTAGATGCTCACTCAATTGTGAAGTGTCTACTGCAAAGTAGGTTCACATGAATCAGAATTTATGTCAAATTTAGTTTCTTTTAAGAATAATCCTATCATGAGATTAGAGCCAAGACATGTAAAATCTATATGTAATATTGGAAAACTTTAAGGATCGCCATCCGACTTAGCTTTGTATGGTTTAATACCATCAAGCTTTATTCACAAATTCTGCCCAGATCTTACGCATGACCAAGGGCTCAACAAAATTTGGCTAAATTGATCAGTATATTCCGGTTAAATGGGTTGATTAGTTGCAATTCTTCGGCTTTTCTAGGGTTATCGCCGCCTGGTAGATATCTATTGAAGCTCCAAGCCTCATGCAGCGTTATCGAACCAGGGCTAATCCTGCCAGAGAAAACCCGTTGTACTACTGAAGAGATAGTGACCGATAACACCAGCCAAATTCCGCCAGGTGTCACCTGGCAGCAAACTGTTTGAAACCAAAGTTAGCCATGCTGACAAACGCTACATTTGGGGTTTTAGGCGCTCATTAAGCTCAGGTTTACCCCTAAATCAGCTAGCTAGCAACACGTTATAGCCCCTAACGGTAGGGTACCTATCTGGGGGAATTGGCAAACCCTATCCCATCTGTGACCATGCAGGGTACAGGCAGATGACTCAACCCATCCTGGCAAACAGTTGGACTGGTGCGATGAACTGCTTGTGGATGAATTCACGTCAAAAATAAGAGGATACCTCTATGCCTACGACCCTACCGACTATCGAACAATCATCAGAAGTGGTTTCCCCTGCTGAAATCACTGAACCCCCTGTGGAAATGGCGATGCAGTTGCCTGCTCAGGGCGGGCTCCTTAGCGATACGGAAACCTACAGCCGTGAGATTTTGGGGCAAAGTCAATTTGAGCTCTATCATCTCAAAGCCACGGGATTGCGCGGCCAACTCCCCCCCTGGGGACCTCACCCTGAGCAATCCAAGCACATTATTGACCTGGATGAAGATATGCGCGTGGGGCTGATCGTTAAGTTTGATCAAAGCCCACTCACTCGGTTGCTGCTGTGCCTGGGGGTAGATATTTGTGCCTACTTCCACTTTGAAGGGCTGGGCGGTGCTGCCGCAGAGCGCGATCTAAAAGTTGTGGCTAAATCCAAGGAAAACCAGTTTAAGTACTGGGTGGGCACGGTCATCAAGCCTCAAGATCTGGGTCTGAACCGGGGGTATTACCTGGTTGGGGCAACCGTTGAAATCGGCCCCCTTACCCATCGCTGTGGCCAGTATATTTTTGGCTATGGCTACATCGGTGAGCGCCGGGTGCAAATTGCTGACCAACCCTTTGTAGGCTAAGTCTCACTGAGTGGCTAGATTCAGATTTAGGCATGCTGGTCTTCAAGCCTTAATCATAGCCGTGATGCCAATCTGAGGTACCCAGATCCCCATTTCTAAACTTGCAGGTTACTAGTGCCTGCTGGTTTTCCTCACCCTTTGTCCAGCCAGCGCCAGGCAGAAGTTCTCTGCCGACCTGGTGCCTGAGGAGAATGTGCAATGAGTATTGTCCCTGGGGAATCACCCCCAGCCGATCAGCCATCCCTGGAGCGAATCAGGGGAATCGGCCCGGCTCGCCAGCAGCAGCTACAGGAGTTGCTGTCAATTACCACCGTGCAAGATTTAGCCCTGGCGTCCGCCACCGAGATCGAAACGGCCTTTCGAGAAGCTGGCCATTTGGTCACCGAAGGCCAAGCCATCGACTGGATAACCCAAGCCAGGCAGTTGATGGCGGCTGAAATCCTATCCGAGGACGAGGGTGGGATAAATGACGCTGCCGGTAGCCAAAACACCCTTTCAGAGGCCATTTCAGACTTTGGTGAAGAGGAATCTCCCACCCTGGAGGATGAAAGCGCAACCCAACCGCCCCTACTAGCGCCGCCGGTCGAGTCGTCTTGGCAGACCCAGGCTACTGTTACGGTAGAGCTGCAAACCTGCGACTCAGGCGATGGGGAAACTCAGCTGAGGCGCTTACTTTGCCGCGAGTCTGGCGCGTCTATGGAGATACCGGAGGTGGAGGATGCTCCCTGGTGCACCTGGCTGCGAGAGCAGAGCGGTGTGACCTTGCCTCAGCCTGGTCTCCCGGCAGAGTCTCCACCCTCTCAATCTGAGCCGTTGCCGGTGGGCATCGTAGTGCGTCAGGTTGTGCTGAGTCAACCACTGGCCGGGAGTCTACCCATTCTGGCAGCGGGGAGCGCCCATAACTTACCCAGGGCGTTGTTGGCCTACCAACCCTTTCAGCTCAGTCTGGTCTTTGAGCTATCAGGGCTGGCTGAACTCGTGGTTCCTGCCGAGGCCAGTTATAGCTTAGAAGGATTTGCAAAAGCCTGAGGTCTCCCCATCAAACGCTTAACCTGGGAAAAAGTCAACCTTGGGTGCTAACGGCTCAATCCACTCCCTACAGGGCGTCTATGTCGGCCAATGCATTACCGCCGGGGCTCTATCGACTCCATAGCTTAATTACTTTTGAGAGCATTGCTATTCCCTTGGGTATTCACGAAATTACGCGACTTCAGGTTGTTTGAATGCTTGAATTATCTCATAAGAAAAATGAAGAGTGCTGGTTATGAGTACCTTCGATTGGCAAAGGTTTCTCAAAAATTGGAGTCGAGACTATCTATCCTGCGTTCAGGAATTAGACAGTCTTGATATTGATGTACTGGAGTCAGAATGGTTGGGGTTTCCTGGAGCTACGGAAGTACAACTGGCGGCAGCGGAAGCCCGTCTAGCAGTTAAACTTCCTCCCTCCTATCGAGAGTTCTTAAAAGTGAGTAATGGCTGGCGACAGACCACTCCATTTATTTATCGAATCTTAGCCATAGAGGAAGTCGAATGGTTCTCCCTCAGGCATCGCGAGTGGATCATGTCCTTTAGTCAGAAAATTAGCGCTGGTCAGCTTGCCTCCACTGCTAATAATCCATCGAATGGCACTTCCACGAACTACTCTATTCCCGATTCTGAATACTTTATCTACGGCAATGAACAAGATTGCAGCAAGATTCGAGTGGAATATCTAAATGCCTGCTTGAGTATTAGTGAGAAGGGAGAATCTTCCATTTATTTGCTCAACTCCAGGGTAATTAACGAAGCGCAGGAATGGGAAGCCTGGTTCTTTGGGGATTGGCTGCCTGGGGCAGATCGCTATCCTTCATTTCAGACCATGATGGAAGCAGAATATAGGAATTTTTTGGAGTTGAGAGAGGTGCTATAAATTTCATCACCTACCAGATCTCCTTGGCGAATAAGGGCGGTTTTTAAGTGATCTTATCCAGCTCAATGATCTGTCACCATTCTCTGGTTTAAATTGGAAATGACTCATGAATGCTCCTACTTTAGCATCAAAAATTCAATTCTTTGACAGACAGAGCCTGTTAGCTGATTTCATACCTGACCTGTCTCATTTGCTTGATAAACAAGACTCTAATCCTCTAGAAAAAGCCATATTTGAAGAGTGTCTTTGGGGTATTCTAGTATTTACTGAGAAACCGCAGCTTGTGTACGCTAACTCATCGGCTCTACAGGTACTTAGCCAGCTTCAGCCAGAGAAGTCTTCCAGTAATCCAATCCCCCATGAAATTCGGCATATTTGTCAATCTTTAATTCAGAGCCGTCATCTTTTTCCAAGTCAAAACTGGATGATTGAGTTTGATATTTTCACCAACGCTGCAACCACTCTTCATATTTGTTCGCGTTGGGTCAATGTGAATACTCTTGGCCACTCTTGCCTGCTACTGACCATAGAAGATCGGCAAAAAGCCATTACTGATTTGGTTCTAGATGAGGCGGAACGCTACGGCTTAACTCCTAGAGAAAAGGAGGTCTGGCTGTTACAGCATAACAATTACACCTATAAACAGATTGCTGCTGAATTAGGCATTACACCGAATACCGTTAAAAAGCATGTGCGTAGTATCTACGCAAAGAAAAAGGCTCAGCCTAGCCACGGCGATTCCTATTCAGGGGAGTAGAGTCTGCCAGGATAACGCTCAGTCCTTCAAAATGGGGTATGGTCAAAGTCTGGTGAGCCCTTTCTCTCTGTAATGCTACACAAACGCCTGGAGCCGTTTCTAAGCCGCAAGCGCGTGGCTATTGCAGAAGCTTGCGTGATTGGGCTAGTGTCAGGCTTAGCCGCTGTGCTGCTGAAGCAGGGCGTCGAGTTTTTGACCCGGTGGCGTACCACTACGCCATTGCCGCTGTGGTTAGCGCTGCCAATGATTGGTTTGGTGGGGGGTTGGCTGTCGGGCTGGCTGGTGGAACGGTTGGCCCCAGAAGCATCGGGGAGCGGCATTCCCCAGGTTAAGGCGGCCCTCGGCTTTGCCCGCATTCCCCTAAATTTGCGGGTGGCCCTGGTGAAATTGGTCAGTACGCTCCTGGCGTTAGGATCAGGGCTTTCCCTGGGGCGGCAGGGGCCAACGGTGCAAATTGGGGCTGGCTTGGCGGCGCAATTAAGTCGCTGGGTGCCAACGTCGCCGGAGTACCGTCGTCAGTTGATCTCAGCCGGGGCGGCGGCGGGGTTGGCCGCTGGGTTCAATGCGCCCATTGCAGGGGTGCTGTTTGTGGTGGAAGAACTGCTGCAGGATTTCTCCGACCTGACGTTGGGTAGCGCTATTCTAGCCTCGTTTATTGGGGCGGTGGTGTCGCGCCTGCTGGGTGGGCAGGGGCTGAACCTGGTGATGGTGACCAGGCCAATTAGCCTATCCATCTACGACCTGCCATTTTTGGTAATTTTAGGGCTGCTGGCGGGGTTATTGGGTTCCCTCTTTCGCACCGGCATTTTTGGCAGTCTGGCCTTCTTCCGCCAGTTCAAACGCCTGGGTTTACCGGGGCGAATTGGCCTAGCCGGGCTAATAACTGGCCTGGTAGGCGTGTTTTTGCCCGTCGCTGCGTTGGATAATACCGGCTTACAAGAGTTTTTAGTAACTGGGTCGGCGGGCTGGAAACTGGTGGCGATCGCCTTTGCCATCAAGTTTTTGCTTACTTTACTGGCCTACGGCTCTGGGGCCGCCGGGGGAATTTTTGCTCCATCTCTGGTGCTGGGGGCGGCCCTGGGTTGTCTGGTCAGCTTTTAGCCAGGGCGCTTCCACTGGTTTTGGCGCTTGGCCCATGCCAGAGAGTCTGGGCAGTACCACCACCTATGCCTTAACCGGCATGGGAGCCTTTTTTAGCGCGGTGACCGGTGTTCCCATTACCGCCATCGTCATCGTGTTTGAAATGACGGCTAACTTCAATCTGGTGCTGCCCTTGATGATTGGCTCCGGCATTGCCTACCTGGTGGCAGATCGCGCCAATCGTGGCTCAATCTACAACCGACTGCTGGCCATGCAGGGCATCCACCTAGAACCTGTGGCCCAGGCTAACAATCCCTGGGCAGGGTTAAAGGCGGCAGACCTGATGCAGCGGCGGGTAGAAACCCTCTCCAGCCAGATGACCCTGCCGGAGGTGGTGCAGGCGTTTTCGAGGTCGCACCATCGTGGCTTTCCGGTGCTGGAAAACGGTCGCCTGGTGGGCATTGTCACCCAGAGTGACCTGGGAGAGGTCACGGCCCAGAGCATTGATCCCGCTCTAACCCTGGCCGATTTTATGACGACGCCGCCGGTCACCGTTGCCCCCGATGCTAGCCTACCCCGCGTCACTGCCATTTGCTCAACCGGCTCAAGCTCAGTCGCTTGCCTGTAACAGACGGCAACAAGCTGGTTGGCATTATTACCCGGGCCGACATCATCCGGGCCGAGTCTGACCAGGTTAGCGGTGAGCTGCCCGAACTCGGTCCCCAGGCTGAGCCGTCCTACGTGGTCTTTCAGCAACGGGCACCGGCCCTTGGCCAGGGTCGGCTGTTGGTGCCCCTGGCCGATCCTCAAACCGCCTCAGATCTGATCAAGATTGCCGCTGCCATTGCCCACGGTCTGCACTATGAGCTGGAGTGTGTTCATGTGGTGCCGGTTCCTCGCAGTGTGGCCCCAGCGGAAGCCAGGGTAGATTTGCAAGGGGTAGAACCACTGCGGCAACTGGCCATGACCTACGCGGAATACAGCGGGTTATCGGTACATTTTCAGGTGCGTGCCGCCCATGAGGTGGGTCGCACACTGCTGGAGGTGATTCGAGATCGCCACATCGACCTGGTACTGATGGGCTGGCACCATCCCACCCTCACCCCTGGTCGCACCATTAGCGGCGTGGTGGATACCCTGATTCGTCAGGCTCCCTGCCAGGTCGTGGTCGTGCGCCCTGGCCGCAACCTGAGCTTTAACCACTGGTTGATTCCTACAGCGGGCGGCCCCAATGCCCAAAGCGCCCAAAAGCTATTGCCAGGGTTATTAACCTTAGGGAATGCCCTGATCTCCAGCTCTGTACCGTTTGCCACCCGGAAAAGGGGCAGTGCCTGACGCCTCAGCACCTCTCTGCCCTGGCTGAGGATCTCCAGGAAACCCTACGGCGACCTGTGCAAACCCGTGTGCTGACCCATACCTCCGTGTCAGAGGCGATTATCGAGCTCTCCTATCGCTGCCAGAGCGATGCCATTTTGCTCGGTGCCTCACGGGAAAACCTGCTCAGTCAGGTGCTCAAGGGCAATGTACCCCTAGAAATTGCCCAGCAGACCGATATTACGGTGATTTTGCTGCGTCAGGTGGAAGAACCAGAGGCATCCAGTTGATTTAAGCTGAATTTTCCAGCCAGGTCGCTCTTTAACTAGCTCCGTCCTGCAGGCCAGGATCGTAGGATGGGCACCACCCACCACTTGAAACCCCTTGTCCAGAAGTCATTTATACGGATTTAATCGGCAAGACCACCGTTGAGCTCTTAGGTTTGCGCAATAAAACCGCTACCGCCGATGCAGGCCGCCGACTTCCCTGGCGAAGGGCTATAGAGCAGTGTTTATAAATGTTAAATTGATAAAGCGTTGTCATCCAGCCCCCAGACATGCCCAAATCGGACGCCTCTGCCAAGAAATCCGCCGCTTCCCGTAACGGTCGAGCGTCCAGCGGTCACAGCAACGGCATTGGGCTGGCCCACCACCATACCGCTATTGATGACAACGTGATTCGCGTTCGGGGGGCGCGTCAGCACAACCTGAAGAATTTGGATCTGGAGATTCCCCGTAACAAGCTGATCGTGTTTACGGGAGTATCGGGTTCGGGCAAGTCATCCCTGGCTTTTGATACTATTTTTGCCGAGGGGCAGCGTCGCTATGTAGAATCCCTCAGCGCCTACGCGCGCCAGTTTCTCGGTCAGGTGGATAAGCCCGATGTGGACGCCATCGAAGGGCTGAGTCCGGCCATTTCCATCGACCAGAAATCTACCTCCCACAACCCCCGCTCCACCGTGGGCACGGTCACGGAAATCTACGACTACCTGCGTCTGCTCTATGGGCGGGCGGGGGAACCCCACTGTCCCCACTGCGATCGCTCCATTGTGCCGCAAACCATTGATGAAATGGTAGACAAGATCTCGGAACTGCCCGATCGCACCCGGTTTCAAATCCTGGCTCCAGTGGTGCGGGGCAAGAAAGGAACTCACAAAAAATTGCTATCGAGCCTTGCTGCCGAAGGATTTGTGCGGGTACGAGTGGATGGCGATGTGCGGGAGTTGTCGGACAATATTGAATTGGAGAAAAACCAGAGTCATCACATGGAAATCGTGGTGGATCGGTTGGTGAAAAAGGAAGGCATTCAAGAACGATTGGTGGA
>JAAUUR010000484.1 GCA_012031045.1 Leptolyngbyaceae cyanobacterium SM2_5_2 | reverse complement strand
ATATCCACCGGTACAATAGGCGGCGGCGGGGTAGAAAAGGGGGGGCCATCCTGAGCCAGCAGAGGAGGCACTCCCTGTAGGCTCAAAATTAAGCTTAGGGTGCCTAAAAAACCGCCCAGTACCCTGAAATAGTTTCGTTGCCTTGCCCACCAATGTCCCATGCTGTGCTCCCAAGTTAACGCGCCTGAATCATGCGCCTGCTGTTTGAGGGGTAAGGGTTAAGGCTTTATTACCGCCTTAACCCCTAAGGCTTAACCGCCGCTGCGTTTGGCTCGGTAGCCCTTAGCCACCAAAAGTTCAACCAGCTTTTGCCCATGGTCGCCCTGAATTTCAATGGTGTCTTCCTTGGCGGTGCCGCCTGTGCCACACTGGGCCTTGAGCTGCTTGGCCAGGGTGCTGAGTGTGGTGGGTGAATGCTGAAAGCCGCTAATCACCGTCACGGTTTTGCCACCGCGCCCTTTGCGGCTGACTTCTACCTTGACCGTTTGCTCCTGGGGTGGACGGTCAGGCACGGCCCTGGCCAGTGGGTCGGCTGGGCCAAACTCTCGATATACGGCGCGATCGCCCGCCCCCGACGAGGATTTCTGCTTACCCATAGCCCTTCCTTAAACTGCTTGATTTATACCATTTTCCGCGATCTCAGCGGAGCCAGTCGCCAGCGGTTCGGCAAATCCTGGAAACTCGCATTACCCTTAATTAGGATGTATTTTCCTCGATAACGGCCCACCGCTGCTACAACCCCCATGGCTTCTATTCTCGATCCACCGATTCCGGCCAAGGTTGCCAAGATGAAAGAGCGGGTCTGCTGGCAGCATCCCGCTGTGGTAGCCCGCCACATTGACCAAACCCGGTTGATTTTGGAGGATGGCCACGCCCAGGACGAGGAGTTTTCGTTTCTGGTGATTGGCGATAGTGGCTCTGGCCCTCATCCCGACCACCACCCCCAGCGGCGGCTGGCCGAGCAAATGCTGCCCCACCTGGAGGACTGCCGATTTCTGCTCCACACGGGCGATGTGGTCTATCAGGTGGGCTCTAGCGAACAGTACCCAGACAATTTCATCAAGCCCTACCGAGAGTGGCTGGTGGGGGGCGATCACCCCCATCAAATTGCCTTTGACGAAATGCTGTTTCAGTTCCCGTTTCTGGCCGTGCCGGGGAACCACGACTATTACAACCTGCCCAGGGTTTACAGCGCCCTGGTGCAGCTGACTAAACCAATCCGCAAGCTCCTGGGGATTGACCTCAACCCCAATGTGGGCTGGCACGGGTCGGGCATTGGCGATGCCTACGCCCGCGCTTTTTTAGACTACCTCCAGGGGATTTCTGCCGAACAGCTAGAGTCTCACCTAAACGATCACTACGGCCCCTGGAACTCCATGACCCAGGGCTTACGCTACCAGCCCAGCGGCTTTACCCGCCTGCCCAATCGCTACTACACTTTTCGCTACGGCGGCATCGATTTCTTCGCCCTCGATTCCAGCACCTTCAACGATCCTTCCCTGCTGGCCCATCGCGGGGGAGCCGGGCATCGGCAGTGGTTAGCGAACCAGAAGAAAGCGATTCAGCAGGAACGCAAGGCGGTGTTGGAAGTTGCTCTCCACCCGCACCTCCATGACCCCCAGGCGGCTGAAAAGCTGGATGACTGGCAGGCTAAGGTCGAACAGCTGGATGAAATGCTGCTGGATATTGACAAGCAGCTCAAAGCCAATCCCACCGCCCTGATTGACACCGAACAACTGCTGTGGCTGAAGGAGCAACTGATTGCCTCCTGGCACGACCCAGCGGTGCGCGGGCGGATTGTGTATTTCCACCATCCCCCCTACGTGACGGAAGCGAGCAAATGGAACCAGGGCCAGACCCACGCCGTGCGCCAACACCTGCGCTGGGTGCTTGACCAAGTGGCGGTAGCCGTGCCTGCCATTAGCCGCGACAATCCGCCGGTTAACCTGGTGCTAAACGGCCACGCCCACTGCTTCGAGTACTTGAAAACCTTGGATACTGGCCATGCCGACAGCCACATGAACTGGGTTATCTGCGGCGGCAGTGGCCTCAGTCTGCGGCGGCAGCGTGCCGAAGGAGCGATGCTCTACGAAACCTTTCCTGGCCCCACGCCGGAGGCTCCGGCAGATTTTCGCCTGGTGGCTAAATCGCAGTTGTTTGTGGGGCGCACCGGAGAAAAGAGCGATCGCCGCCGCCCCTACTCATTTCTGCGGGTAGATGTGCAGGCCGGTGAAGCGCCCAAGTTTGTGCTGACGCCCCACGTTTCTGAACGCTATCACCAAACCTGGCAAGACTATGCCTTAGACCCGCTAGTGCTCGACTGAAAAAATAACCTCTCTCGACTAAGGAGCATTTCGTCTATCTTTAAAGGCAGACCTAGTAAATATCCTTGAAAAGCCATGAGCATGACGATTCCCGATGACATCCTTCAGGCAAGTCAGATGACAGAGGACGAGCTCAAGGTAGAAATTGCTATCATGCTGTACCAACAGCAAAAAATTAGCAGTGGCAAAGTCCGTGCCTGGACTGGGCTAACTGTGATTGAGTTTCAGCATGAATTGGCACGGCATGGGCTGCATATCAACTACGATTTAGACGATTTGCAAGCAGATATCAAAACCTAAATCACTACATTACTGTGATTGTTGTTAGTGACACATCAGCAATCACAAACTTGGCAGCTATAAACCAGCTAAGGCTCCTGCCCCTTCTCTACCAGCAAGTCATCATTCCAGAAGCAGTGTATCGTGAACTTGTAGACATTGAGCCGCCCGTGCCTGGAAGTGCTGAAGTTCAATCAGCTAATTGGGTAGAAGTTAAATTAGTTTCTAATCGTGAGGTTGTTGAACGCCTTCAAAGTGAGGTGAAATTAGATCCTGGAGAGTCTGAAGCAATTGCGCTGGCGTTGGAACTTGGAGCAAATCTATTGCTCATTGATGAGCGTCGTGGTAGAGCAGAGGCTGATCGTTGGGAGTAAGGATTACTGGATTGCTGGGTATCTTGGTTGAGGCAAAGCGAAAAAATCTTATTGCTGCTGTTAAACCCCTTATGGATGCCATGATTGCCATGTCAAATTTTAGAGTATCTTCAGATTTATACAATAAGATTTTAGATATTGTTGATGAAGCATAATACAATTTAAGAATCAGTTGATCGCTTAAGTCCTTCTTTTCTAAGCGGGTTTGAGAACTAAAGTATAATCAGGGTAATTAGTAAAATATTTTTGCATTAATAATTTGCAAGTTTATTTATACAATATAATCGTATGCGATAGTTATTGACAAAAGGTCTATGCAACAAACCGATATTGCCCACAACTTCTAATTTCTGTATCCAGCTTAATATTATCACTTGCTGTGGCATACTTCTCATATTTTAGACTTGCCAATATAAATCTTTTGGTTGGAAGAAATATTATACTGTTT
>JAAUUR010000483.1 GCA_012031045.1 Leptolyngbyaceae cyanobacterium SM2_5_2 | reverse complement strand
CCTCGACCAGACAAGGCTTCTACTGGTGGGAGGATTGATCCCACCCATGCAGCCGGTTCCCCTCGGTTATCGCCCGTGGCTCGGCCCGCTCTGTCAAAGGGCTAGATCTTTACCAGTTGTTTGATGCCCAGGCCAACCTGTTGACTGGCTTTGGTGGGCATCCCCTGGCGGCTGGGCTAACCCTGCCGGTACACAATATCCCCATGTTTACAGCCGCCCTAAACCGGGCTGTGCGTGAGCGGCTAGGGGGCGATGGCCTGGCACAACCCAGCCTCACCATCGACCTGGTGGTAACCGTAGCCGAGCTAGGCCAGCCCCTATTTCGGCAGCTGAAATGGCTAGAACCCTTTGGTATGGGTAACCCAGTGCCACGCCTACTCATTCGCAACGGCTGGTTTCAACAGGCGTTTCACAAAAAGCTACGCGACTCCAAAGGGCAGACAGTGGGCTTCATTAAAACCGAGTTTGAACTGTGGGACGACACAACGCAGATTGGCTTTCCTGGCGAATGGTGGGGCCACTATAAAGATGACTTACCAGCCGGGCGTTGCGATGTGGTGGTTGAGCTAGACCACAATCGGTTTAGCGGCTACCACGTCAAGCTGGTGGATGTGCGCCCCACCGACCTACCCACCGAGCCAGACAGGTCTGCTTCGACCGGCTCCAGAAGTGCGGCATCGACGGCCAAAGTCGCAGCCGCTCAGTGGAGCGACTGGCCCACCTGGCAGCAGCGCGCCGGAGTGACTCAAACTGTTGGGATAACGGCCCCGCCTGCGCCCCTGGTGCCCCTGGCCCCTGGGGAAAAGTGGCAGGAATTGGTAGGCCTGGCTAAATACCTGGTGCGTACCCAAACCCCAGTGTCGCGATCACAACTGACGGCCCGCTTGGCCCTCACCCCCACAGCCTTGAATCTGGGCCTGGCGGCCTTGGCGCAGGTTGGGTTTGCCCTAGTCTCAGACCCTGAAATAGACGAAGTCTTTAAGCTACAACTTGCTCTACCAGCAGAATCTTCAACCCGGCCCGCCCTTCAGCGGTTTTTAGAAGCCGTGGAGGAAGAGCAGTTTCGGCACCGCTTTCTAACTCAAGAGCTGGCCAGCGGTTCTTCATCAGGTTGATCTAAAAATTCTCGCAGGCGTTTTAGCCCCTGTTTAAGGCCAGTTTGGGCAATGGGCGAGAGTGCTTCACTGTAATCCATCGCCCAACTGGGCAACCATAGGGCGTAGGCCAGGGGCTGCCGCTCGTAGAGGTCTTGCGCCAGGCCCAGAAGCGTCGCCGGATTGCTGTGGTGCCCTGTAAATGCAACGCCTCGCGGCCCAGTTAGCAGTCGTTCCAGCACCAGGGGGCTATGGGGATTTTGGGGTGGCGTTGCATCGACAAATATAACGCGATCACTCTCCGCAATCAGTGCGGCCAGTTCAGGAGTGAGCTGTTGGCACGGATAGGCCACCACATCCTCCAAGTGCCAGCTCTCCACCGCCTCTGCTGCTCGATAGCCCACCCCATCGTCCCCCCGCAGGGTGTTGCCGTAGCCAATGACAAGGGTTCTCATCGCATTTTCTCCTGGGGAATAGACCCCATGGCCCGTGAACAGAACCACAATGCCCTTCCCCGGTTTCTACTTCTTTAAGCGTACGAGCCTTGGGAACAGCCATAAAAAATAGGGGGTGTGGTTACACCCCCTGTAAAAATTAAACTAAACATTCTGCCTTTCAGGGCAGGTAAACTATGATTCGGATCAACCCCTTCTCGCGCCCGAGCAATGGTTCAGGCTAGGGGTTGAGTTGAATTAAGCCGGCCTGTTTAGCGCTTATAGCGACGGCCCATAAAGCTTAGCTCTTCCACTGGCTGCGGGCAGTTAGCAACGTGGAACTGCTTGATAGCATAGGTCTGGCCTCGAAAAGTACCCATCCTGTGGACGCCTGTAACTTCCAGATCGGGAAAGCTAGCAGTGTAGGTTTGGCCCAGAAAAGAGAGTTGCATAGGGACTCCTGTGATTGTGTAGGTTAGCTAAACTCAGAGCAGCAGAGTTGTGTGTGTGCCGCTCTAATACAGGAAACATCTCAGCCACCCTGCATTTCTAGGCAATACTAGTGTTCTGTGCCAGCCGAACCGGTGATATCCGTCACATGGCCCAGATCAGGCTGGAAAGCGGGTCATATCAATGAGTTTCTTGGTAAAACTGGCGGTGGGCACGGCCAACAGCAGCCCCAGAAAGCCCGCAAATTTTGCCCCACCAGTAAAACCATCACCACCACCGCCGGATTTAGGCCAGTAATGCCGCCCAGCAGGCGTGGAGCAATCAAATTATCGTTAATTTGGCCCAGCACAAAGGCCACCACCAGCACCTTTAGCCCCAGCCAACCGCTTTGAAAGGCCAGTAGCGTACTCAGGCCCAAAACCGCCACCGTGCCGCCAAAGGGAATCAAACTGGCGATGCCAATCACCAGGCCAAACAGCAGGCCAAAGGGCACCTCTAGCAGAATGAAGGCGAGCGACTGGGCCGTGGCCAGAATCAGCGCCAGGGTAGCCTGGCCAGAAAAATACCCCAAAAAGCTAGGCCGCAGAGAGTTGCGAATGCGCTCCTGCCACGGTTCCGACAGCCAGCCCAGCAGGCCATTCCACAACGGTTCACCGTTGACAATCAGCAAAATGGCCAGAACAGCGGTAATTAATAGGTTGAGAGAACTATTAATGGTGCTAAAAGTGACGGTGATAATCTGGCTGGTGGCCGTTTGCAGGGTGCTAGAGAGCTGGTTAGCCGCCTCCACCGTGAGCTGGTCTAAATCAACCGGCAGGGTTTGAAAAAAGGCCCGGTCTTCCAAAAGCAGGATCTGGGTTTTGGCCAGCTCAATCCAGCGGGGCAGGCGCTCGGCAAAGTCGTTAAGCTGCTGCCACACCAGCGGTCCCAAAAAGACCACCAACACCCCCGTTAACACCAGCGCCACCAGCAGCACCAGCAGAATGGCCCACCCCCTGGCCAGGCCCCGTTTTTCTAATCTGTCGATGGGGTAGTCCAGCAGAAAGGCCAGCAGACAGGCCGTAATTACAATGCTGGGGATGGGCTGCAACCGCCCCCCTAACTGGTACAACAACCAGCCATCCAGACAAATAACCGGAAACGCCAACCCCGCGATCGCCCATCTCGGCCATTTAGCAAGAGAGACCATAGAACTTGTTCTACCGACTGTGGTTTTCCTGCCAACAGGATAAAGGCAAACTCCTCGGAGAAAACCAAGAGGCATCTAAAATCGCCAAATCCCCCCACTGGTGATATGAAACCCAAACGACCTGGGTAGCCTAGCTCAAGAAGCGACGCAAACTATACCCTGCTTCCCAAGGAGACACCCTCTATGAAACTCCAATCTGAAGTACAAGCTGCTTCAACACTTCATCCAGAAAAAGGAAGAAGGCGGCTTTACCCTCATT